>NZ_DASYBS010000107.1:0-147489 GCF_036500665.1 Cedecea sp. | reverse complement strand
CGATCGTCGGGAACGAATCGCGAACGACCCCGAATGTTTGGGTGATAGCCGGTGGGTTTACCGCTTCAGCGGCGATGAGCTCGCCGGGCGCCGGGGGTCGTCAGGGGGCATGGCGTAATGCCACCTGACACGTTCACCGTGCAAGGTTGTTGCAGAGATAATCCAGGTTATAGGTGAACGGAACCCTGTGAAATAACAGAATCCCATCGGCGACTTGATCCCCTCTCCCCGCCGGGGAGAGGGTCAGGGTGAGGGGCACTACTCGTGGTGATCGTGAACCTGCTGAGCCACTTCATGCACACGCTTACGTGCGCCAAACCAGCCTAACGTCAACAGAATCGCCAGCACCGGAATGGAAGCAATGGTGAAGGTGCCGTTCGGGTAGTCCAGCGCCATCAGTACCAGCACGCCAAGCAGGAACAGCAGCGTCAGCCAGGAAGTAAACGGTGCGCCAGGCAGCTTGAAGCTGACGTCGTCCGCTTTCCCTTCTTTAATCGCCTTGCGCAGACGAATCTGACACAGCACGATAAATGCCCAGGAGGTGATGATGCCCAGAGACGCCATATTCAGCACAATCTCAAATACCTGCGAAGGCACCAGATAGTTCAGGAACACGCCAAGCACGTACACGCCGCTGGTGACCAGAATACCGGCATACGGCACCTGGTTTTTGCTCATCTTCGACATGAACTGCGGCGCGGAGCCGCCCATTGACATCGAGCGCAGAATACGCCCGGTGCAGTACAGGCCTGAGTTCAGGCTGGAGAGCGCGGCGGTCAGCACCACGATGTTCATCACGTCGCCGATGTAAGGCACGCCAAGTTTTGAGAAGAAGGTCACAAACGGGCTTTGGCCTGCCTGATAGGCGTTCCACGGCAGCAACAGCACCAGCAGCAAGACGGAGCCGACATAGAACAGGCCAATACGCCAGATAACGCTGTTGATCGCCTTCGGCACCATAGTTTTCGGGTCTTTACATTCCCCGGCCGCGGTGCCAACCAATTCGATAGAAGCGAAGGCGAACACCACGCCCTGAACCAGCACCAGCGCCGGCAGCAGGCCATGCGGGAAGAAGCCGCCGTTATCGGTTATCAGATGGAAGCCGGTGGTATGCCCGTCGATAGGTTTTCCTGTGCCGAGGAAAATGGTCCCGACAATCAGGAATGCGACAATCGCCAGCACCTTAATCAGCGCAAACCAGAACTCCATTTCGGCGAACCACTTCACGCCAATCATGTTCATCGCCGCAACAACGGCCAGCGCGCCGAGCGCAAAGACCCATTGCGGGACATCACCAAACGCACCCCAGTAATGCATATAGAGCGCAACGGCGGTGATATCTACGATACCGGTCATTGCCCAGTTGACGAAGTACATCCAACCGCAAACATAGGCCGCTTTTTCACCGAGGAACTCACGGGTGTAGGATACGAAGCTGCCGCTGGAAGGGCGATGGATAACCAGCTCGCCCAAAGCGCGGAGGATGAAGAAAGAGAAAATACCGCACACCAGATAGATTAATGCCAGCGCGGGCCCGGCGGCCTGCAGGCGAGCACCTGCGCCAAGGAACAGGCCGGTACCGATGGCGCCACCGATGGCAATCATCTGCACGTGGCGGTTGCCCATCGCCTGGTGGTACCCCGAGTCCTGAGAATTTAGCCAACGCCGTTTGGCGGCGCGGTGTTCCGCTTCAGTCTTTGTTTTCATTGAGATTCCTGTCTGCCTTTGAGTTAAAAAGCGCCGTCCTTTTCCGCCCGTTAATTCTGGCTGCGGGGGCCGTGAAAAAGAGGGCGAGGAATCCTGGCAGAAAATTGAATGAGAAGCAAAATTACAAACTTGTCATTTTAGTGGCGGCGTTCTGTCGTTGTGACGGGCGTAACATTCCTGGAATATCAGGCATTGTGGAAGCGCTGCATCATGAACATCAAATGGTCAAAAAAAAGGCTAACAGCGGCCTGCGTACTGGCGGGCACGGTCGGACTTTGGATGTATTCCCAGTCTTCCTCCCCGGCAACGCAAAAGGAAACGGCAGCTCCCAAAGTGAGTCTGATAGGCGCAGTCAGTAAAACGCTGCCGCTGACGTTTTCCACTCAGGGCCACCTGGTATCGCTCAATGAAGTGGATATTCGTGGGCAAATTACCAGCCCGGTAAGCCGGGTTGGTTTTCACGAGGGAGATTTCGTGAAGCAGGGGCAACTGCTGTTTGTGCTGGATGACGCGGAAGAACTGGCGGCGCTGGGTCATGCTCAGGCCCAGCTTGGCGTGATTAAAGCCGAGCTGGATAAAGCCAACCGCGACCTCAGCCGCGGGCGGCCGTTGCTCAAAACCCACTACATTTCCTCCTCCGACTGGGACACGCTCGTCAGTGCGCAACAGCAGGCAGCGGCGCAGTACAAATCCGCGCAGGATGACATTCACACCGCCCAGGCCCAGCTTGCTTATACCCGTATTTATGCGCCGGTAAGCGGCAAAACCGGCGCGCTCAACGTTCACATTGGCAGTCTTGCGCAGCCGGGTAGCACGCTGCCGATGGTCAGTATTAATCAGTTTGACCCGATTGGCGCCGAGTTCACGCTACCGGAGCAGGATCTGAATGCGGTGGTTGTCGCACAGCGTCAAGGGCCTGTTGATGTGCAGGTTACCGATGTAAGTGGAAAACCCGTCACCGGGACGCTCAGTTTTATTGATAACACGGTGAGTCAGGACAGCGGCACCGTGAGCTTCAAAGCCCGCTTCAATAATGGTGAAAACCAGCTTTGGCCGGGGGCATACCAGAATATTACGGTTAACGCGGGCAGCACGCCGAACGTTGTTGTTTTGCCACCGCAGGCCGTTCAGGACGGCCCGGACGGGCACTTTGTCTTTGTTGTTGACCCGCAAATGCACGCCGAAACGCAACCCGTCATGCTGTTGCGCATCCAGCAGCAGATGGCCGTGGTGACCGGCATTCAGGCCGGGACGAAAGTGGTGCTTGAGGGCGCCAACGCCCTGCGGCCCGGAATGGCCGTGAAGGTGGTTAACGCGCCTGCGGGGTCAGCGTCATGAGGTTTGCCGAACAATGCCTGAAACGCCCGATCGCCGTCATGCTACTGTGGCTGGCGGTAATGGTGGCCGGTGCCGTCTGCTGGTTTAAGCTGCCGATAGCCGCGCTGCCCAATTACGATACACCGACGATTCAGGTCAGCGCTTCGCTTTCAGGTGCCAGCCCGGAAACCATGGCCTCTTCGGTGGCGACGCCGCTGGAGAAAAAATTGTCGACGATCCCGGGCGTGGTAAACATGACCTCCAATAGCCTGGAGGGTGCGACCACCATCGTTATCGAATTTGACCCGTCGCGAGATATCGATTCGGCGGCGGTGGACGTGCAGTCCGCGCTGTATCAGGCGCTAAAACAGCTGCCGTCGCAGATGACAACGCCGCCGTCATTTCGCAAAATTAATCCGGCAGACGCGCCGATTATTCAAATCGGCATCGACTCACCGTCCATGGCGCTCTCCGATCTTAACCGCTTCTCGGACGATCTGATCTCACCTGCGCTTTCCACGCTAAACGGCGTGGCACAGGTGACGGTTCTGGGGCAGAAGCGCTACGCGGTACGGGTCGAGGTTGATCCGAACAAACTGGCGGCGACTAACCTGACGCTGGAGGACGTTCACACCGCGCTGGCGGCCGCCAACAATAACTCCCCAATTGGTGAGCTGGACGGCAAGCGCCAAATGGTGATGCTGCAAACCAGCGGGGATTTACGCAACGCGGCGGACTTCGCCAAAGTTATCCTGGCCACCCGCAATGGCCAACCGGTACGGCTGTCGGATGTGGCCACCGCGCAGGACAGCATCGAAAATACGTTGAGCTACAGCGCGGTCAATGGCAACCGGGCAATAGTGCTCAGCGTGCAGCGCCAGCCCGGCGCTAACATTGTTTCCACTATCGACGCGATTCGCCAGCTGATGCCTAAGCTACAGGCGCAGATGCCGTCGTCGGTTAGCGTGAAGTTTCTTAATGACCGCTCGCTGTCGATCCGCGCTGCTATCCACGACGTGACGCTGACGTTGCTGCTGACCATTGCCCTGGTGGTGATGGTTATTCTGATGTTCCTGCGCCACATTCGGGCGACGATCATTCCCGCGCTCAGCCTGCCGATATCCCTGCTCGGCGCGTTCGGCCTGATGTTCGCCTTTGGGCTGAGCCTCGACAATATCTCGCTGATGGGGCTGACCATTGCCGTGGGTCTGGTTGTGGACGATGCAATTGTGGTGCTGGAAAACATCATGCGCTATATGGAAGAGGGGGAAACGCCGTACCGCGCCGCGCTAAAAGGGGTAAAAGAGGTGGCGTTTACCGTTATCTCCATCTCGCTGTCGCTGGTTGCGGTATTTATCCCAATCTTCTTTATGCCGGGCACTATTGGTCTGCTGTTTCACGAGTTTGCCTACGTCGTGTCGCTGACGATTTTGGTTTCTGCGGCCGCCTCACTGACAATTATTCCTCTGCTGGTACCGAAGCTTATCCGCGAACATATGCCGGAGGATAAACCTGAGCCGCGCTGGAGCCAGATCTTTGAGCGTGGGTTTGAAGCGCTGCGTCGCCAGTACGGCAACGGGCTGGAGTGGGCGGTTTCTCATCGCGTGATTATGATCGGAGTTGCGCTCAGCACGATTGCGCTGACCATCGGGCTTTACTGGTACTCGCCCAAAGGCTTCTTCCCGCAGGAGGATATCGGGCAGGTAACCGCCAGCATTGATGCGCCGCAGGATATGTCTTACCTGGGCCGCCTCGGCGTGGCGCAGCAGTTGGGTAAAACGCTGATGAAAGATCCGAGCGTGAGCGACGTGCTGACCCGCGTTGACCACGACACCACCCAGCTAAGCCTGACGCTTAAGGATCAAAGCCAACGCCCGCCAATGGCTGCGGTACTTAAACAGTTGCGGGCAGAAACCGGCTATTTACCGGGCATTAAAGTTTATTTCAGCCCGGTACAAAACCTGCGCGTGGGCGGCCGCAGTGCGAAAAGCAGCTATCAATACACGCTGCAGGCCGTGAGCAGCGGCGATACCAGCCTCAACGACTGGGCCAACCGGCTGATGGCGGAGATGCAAAAAAGCGGGGTGTTTGTCGGCCTGAATACCGATGCGCAACTCAATGGGCTGCAGGCGCAGCTGGTTATTGACCGAAACAAAGCCTCGTTGATGGGCGTGGATATTCAGCAAATCCGCGACACGCTGTATGACGCCTTCGGCACTTATCAGGTTTCTACGATTTATGCGCCGGAAGACAGTTATGAAGTGATTATGGAGGTTCAGGAGCCGTTCCGTCAGGATGAAAGCGACCTGTCGAAAATCTATGTCCGGTCATCAAGTGGCTCGCTGCTGCCGATCACCACCTTCACGACTATCTCACGCACCCAGGGCGTGACGGCGGTAAACCATCAGGGACAGCTTCCGGCCATTACGCTTTCGTTCGACCTGGCGCCGGGGAAATCGCTGTCAGATGCGACGGCGGCCATTGCCCAGGCCCAGCAGGCGATTCATCTGCCGTCCTCCGTTTTTGGCACCTATGCCGGGCAGGCGGCGCTGTTCCAGCAGTCGCAGAGCAGCCAGATCTGGCTGATTGTGCTGGCGCTGGCGGTGATTTACGTGATTCTCGGCGTGCTGTATGAAAGCTGGATCCACCCGCTGACTATTCTGCTTGGATTGCCGTCGGCGGCGGTAGGCGCGCTGCTGGCGCTCAGGCTATGTCATCTTGATCTTACGTTTATCGCGATGATTGGCATTCTGCTGCTGATAGGTATTGTGAAAAAGAACGCTATCATGATGATAGATTTCGCGTTAGTGGCACAGCGCGAGCACGGCATGACGCCCCATGACGCGATTATGCAGGCCTGTTTGCAGCGGTTCCGCCCGATCATGATGACCACGCTGTGTGCCATTATGGGGGCGATTCCCATCGCCCTCGGCCTTGGTGCGGGCGCCGAGCTGCGTCAGCCGATGGGCGTGGCGATTGTCGGCGGGCTGCTGTTCTCCCAGCTGATCACGCTGTTTATTACCCCGGTACTGTTCCTGCTGTTTGACGGCGAGTCACACAAGGGACGAAGGAGTGACGATGAAAATATTACTGGTTGAAGATCAGAAAATGGCCTCCGAGTACATTGCCAAAGGGTTACGTGAAAACGACTTTGTCGTGGATGTGGCAGGTAACGGTGTAGACGGGCTGCATTATCTGCTGACCAGCGACTACGACCTGGCGATCCTGGATGTCATGTTGCCCGGAATTGATGGCTGGAAAATCATCGAAATGTCACGCCAGGCCGGGAAGCACACGCCGATCATGTTTCTGACGGCGCGCGATGACGTGGAAGACCGGGTTCGTGGTCTGGAACTCGGTGCCGAAGATTACCTGATTAAACCATTTTCATTTAGCGAACTGCTGGCACGGGCGCGGGTGATCCTGCGCCGTTCCGCGCCACCGACCGCGATTCTGGAAGAGAACCTGCTTCAGGTTGGCGACCTTAAGCTCGATTTTCTGCGCCATAAAGTATCCCGGGCGGGCGTCAGAATTGAACTGACGCAGAAAGAGTTTTTGCTGTTAAGCCTGCTGATGCGCCGCTCCGGCGAAGTTCTTTCCCGCACGGTGATTGCCGAACAGGTGTGGGACATGAACTTTGACCCCGAAACTAACGTGATTGACGTCGCCATTCGCCGCCTGCGAAACAAAATCGACGACGGATTCGACGACAAACTGCTGCATACCCTGCGCGGCGCGGGCTACGTGCTGGAGTTACGCTGATGATAAAGCTGTCGCATCTGTCGATCACCGCGCGCCTGACGCTCTATTTCTCCGTCACGATGGCCATCGTGCTGTATAGCGTGTCCGGCGTGCTTTATTCGACTATGCGCCAGCAGCTCAACCATAAAGACGAACTGGAGCTACAAAGTTCTATCCAGTTCCAGCAGGAAATTGCCACGGCGATTGGCGAGCGGCAGGACAACGGCGAGGCGTGGCAAACCGAGCTGCTGGAGTCCGTGGTGCGGCAGGAGCGGCTGTCGCTGCGCATTTTCAGCCCGGAAGGCAAAGTTTATGCGCAGTCCAATAACATGGTTATCCCTGAACAAGACTTTCCGCTGCCGGCCCCCGGTTTCAGCTACCGGGAATGGCACTACCGCGCAGGTGATGTGCGGCAAAAATATCTCATTACTTCCACGCTGTTTACCCTGAAAAATCACCAAAAATGGCTGGTGCAGGCCGCACTGAACGTTTCGGGGAATAATGAAATCATTAACACCTACTATAAGCGGATGCAGATTATCGCCGCGCTGGCTATTCTGCTGTTTGCCGCGTTTGGCTGGTGGCTTGCCCGCCGTGGCTTAGCGCCGCTGCGTACCATCACCACGGAAATAGAAAAAATCCACGCCAACGATCTGCATACCCGGATCCTCGATCGGCGCTGGCCGCCGGAGCTGCACGCGCTGGCCGCGTCGTTTGACCGCATGATGATGCGCCTTGAGGCCTCATTCCATCAGCTAAACCGTTTTTCATCGGATATTGCTCATGAGCTGCGCGGGCCAATCAATAACCTGATTTCTGCCGCCAGCGTCATTCAGACCAAAGATCGCAGCGCGGAGGAGTATCAGGAAACGCTGGCGGCGATAATCGAAGAGGGCGAGCGGCTTTCGCGGATGATCTCTTCCATGCTGTTTCTCGCCAGGGCAGACAACAGCCGCGAACTGCTCAATGAGGAGTGGCTCAGCAGCGCGCATGAATTTGAAAAACTCATTGGTTTTTACGACATTCTTGCCGAAGATAAAAACATCACGCTTGTGAGCAGGGGCGATCTCTTATTTTATGCAGACCCTCAGCTTATTCAGCGGGCGCTTTCAAATCTGCTTTCCAACGCCCTACGGCACACGCCTGAAAATGGTCATATCACGCTAAGCGCAGAGATCGTCGCGGATCGGGTTGTTTTAAGCGTTAGCGATGGCGGGGAAGGGATCAATCCTGAACATCTACCGCTTATTTTCGATCGCTTCTTCCGGGGGGAAGCCTCCCGTAGCGCGACGGAAAATACCGGGCTGGGGCTGGCGATTGTGAAAACGATCGCTGAACTGCACGGGGGAAAAATTAGCGTAGTCAGTGAGCGGGGGCGCGGCAGCACGTTTACACTAACGTTACTGCTGCGCGAGGCGGTTTAAAAGGTGCGGAATAATTGTACTCCGTGGGAACGAAAGGCTGCGGGATGAGTCTACGTTACGCAAACAGGTAGCCATTTTTCCTGTTCAGTATAAAATCCGAACAAATAGCGCTGTGTTTACCTCCAGTAGAAGCTGGAGCATTCACAATGAGTACCTGGGATCACTGCTTTTATCGTTATGGAAAACCTGCACAATGTTAACGAAATACCCCTCTCGCCGCGTCGTCGCCTTTGCTGCGGCTTTGCTCATTATTCTTATCATCGCACTGTTCTTCTTACTGAGAAGCCCACCGGCCCCTGAATATGTTACCGCTCCCGCGCGTACCGGAAATATCGAAAACGCCGTGCTTGCGACCGGTCGAATCGACGCGATAGAGCGCGTGAACGTGGGTGCCCAGGTGTCCGGCCAGGTTAAATCGCTAAAGGTAAAACTGGGCGATCGCGTCACCAAAGGTCAATCGATAGCGGATATAGACGACGTTCCTCAGCGCAACGATCTGCGTAATGCAGAGGCGGCGCTGAATGTGGTGAAAGCCGACCTGCAGGCAAAACAAGCGCTGCTAAAACAGGCCGAGTTACGTTTCAAGCGTCAGCGTGAAATGCTGCGTGAGGATGCCAGCTCGCGGGAAGACTACGAAACCGCCGAAGCCACGCTTGCCACCAATCGTGCTGAGCTGCTGTCCTTGAATGCCAAACTGGTTCAGGCGCAGATCGAAGTAGATAAGAAAAAGGTCGACCTCGGCTATACCCGTGTGCTGGCACCGATGGACGGTATCGTGATTGCCGTTGTTACTCAGCAGGGGCAGACGGTTAACTCCAGCCAGAGTGCGCCAACCATTATTAAACTCGCCAGACTGGACGTGATGACCATCAAGGCCCAGATCTCCGAAGCTGATATCACCCGTATTTCCGCCGGACAAAAAGCCTGGTTCACCATCTTTTCGGACCCCGACCGCCGTTATGACGCCACGCTGCGCACCGTGGAGCTGGCTCCGGAATCCGTCATGAAGGATGACTCTCTGGCCAGCAGCAGCTCCGCTTCCGGCTCGGGAACGTCCAATGCCTCGGTGTATTACAACGCGCTGTTGGATGTGCCGAATCCGGAAAACAGACTGCGTATTGCCATGACCGCACAGGTCAGCCTGCTGGCAGGTGAGGCAAAAAATGCACTGCTGGTGCCTATTCAGGCGGTACACAAAGTTGAGGGCAACAAGCAGCAGGTACAGGTGTTGACCGGCGATAACAAGCTGGAAACCCGCGAAGTGAAAACCGGGATCACCAACAGCGTTGATATTCAGATCCTTGACGGCCTGAAACCCGGAGAAAAAGTCGTGCTGTCGCAGCCGGGTGAGAAAGCGCCTGGGGAAGGGTTTGTTCTGTGAGTAACATCATTGAGCTGAAGGGCATCAGCCGCACCTATACCAACGGTGGTCAGGCGCTCACGGTGCTAAAAGAGATCGACCTGACTATCGCGGCCGGTGAACTGGTGGCTATCATCGGTGCCTCCGGGTCCGGTAAGTCGACCCTAATGAATATCATGGGCTGCCTCGATGTACCCGACCGTGGCGACTATTTCATCGGGGGGCAGAATGCGGCCCAACTTTCGCCGGATGAGCTGGCGAGGATTCGTCGCGAACATATCGGCTTTATCTTCCAACGCTACCACCTGATGCCTGACCTAAGCGCGTTGGGTAACGTCGAAATTCCGGCGATATACGCTAACAGCGAGCGTGACCAGCGGCGTCAGCGAGCCGCGGCGCTGCTTGGCAGACTCGGGCTGGAAGGCCGTGAACACCATAAACCGGGTGAGCTGTCCGGTGGCCAGCAGCAGCGCGTAAGTATTGCTCGTTCGTTGATCAACGGCGGCGAAATTATCCTTGCGGATGAGCCGACCGGTGCGCTTGACTCTCAATCCGGGCAGGAAGTACTTGCGATACTCAACGAGCTTAATCAGCGCGGACACACCGTGGTGATAGTGACCCACGATATGAAAGTTGCCCGGCATGCGCAGCGCATCATCGAGCTGCGGGACGGCGCGATCATTTCCGATAGCGGCAGTCGTGTAACCACAACTGAAACACTTTCGTCTCCTGGCCGTACCCGACAAAGCCGCTGGCAGAGTTTGCTCGACCGCACGCGTGAATCGTTGCAGATGGCGCTGAAAGCGATGAATGCTCACCGGCTGCGCACGACGTTAACCATGACGGGGATTATTTTCGGTATTGCTGCGGTTGTCACGGTCGTGGCATTGGGTGAGGGCGCGAAACAAAGGACGCTGGATAATATTAAAGAACTGGGCACCAATGTGGTGAGTATCTATCCGGGACGGGATTTCTTTGACGACAGCACCGAAGGTATTCGTACCCTGGTTCCGGCAGATGCTGATGCCCTCGCACAGCAGGGGTTTGTCGACAGCGTCAGCCCTGAAGTTAGCGCTTCGGATACTATTCGTTTCAGGGGGAAATCAGCCACCGCGTCTATTAACGGCGTGGGGCGTAACCACTTCCGTGTGAATGGCGTAAAGCTGTTGCAGGGGGCCACATTCCGGGACGATCGTAATGCGCTTCAGGAAGTGATTATCGATGAAAATGCACGTAAAGCGCTGTTTGATGATGCTGGCCTGAACGCTCTGGGCCAGATAGTTTTCCTGGGATCCGTTCCGGCACGGGTCGTCGGCATTGCCAAAAGCAATAACCGCAGCTACGCACCCAACCGGATTAACGTCTGGATGCCTTACAGTACGGTGATGTACCGTATGGTGGGTAAGCCGACGCTGACCAGTATCAGCGTAAGGCTAAAGGACACTGTCGCCAACGAGGCGGCGGTTAGCGCCATTTCTCAGCTCTTGACTCAGCGCCACGGCGTTAAAGACTTCCAGCTGTATAACTTCGAACAGATCCGAAAATCTATCGAACGTACCTCAATGACCTTTAGCATCTTGATCCTGATGGTGGCCTGCATTTCGCTGATGATCGGCAGTATTGGGGTCATGAATATTATGCTGGTGTCCGTCACCGAACGGACCCATGAGATTGGCGTACGCATAGCGGTTGGCGCCCGCCGTAGCGATATCATGCAGCAGTTCATGATTGAGGCGGTACTGGTGTGCCTGATTGGTGGCGCCTTTGGTATCGCGCTGTCGTACGGTGCCGGAGCGTTGTTTACCGCACTGGCGGGAGGCATGTTTACGGCTATTTATTCCTGGCAGGCCGCCGCAGCTGCCTTTTTCTGTTCAACGCTAATCGGCATGATCTTCGGTTATCTCCCCGCCCGCAAGGCGGCAAGGATGGATCCGGTCGTTTCACTGGCCAGCGAGTAACCTATGAAAAATTTATCACCTTTAGCTGTATGTCTTGCCGCTGCGCTCAGCGCAGGTTGCGCAAACACTCTGAAAAGCGATTATCACCCTCCTGTGGTGGTTTATCCTGCCAGTTGGTATCAGGATGACGTTACCGGTGGCCTGGCGCCGTTTGACTGGAAAGCGTTTAACGATCCTCACCTCGCAAGCTGGCTGCGGCAGGTAATGGCAAGCAATAGCGATGTGGGGGCGGCCGTGCTGCGCGTGTATCGAGCCCGGCTCGACGCGGAGCGGGTCGGCATCACCAACGATCCCGGACTTAAAGGTTCACTGGGCGTTGACGGCAAAAAACAGCTGGACGGCTCAGCGGACTGGACAAAGGGGAGTTCCGCCAACCTCAGTACCAGTTATGAATTGGATCTGTGGGGCAAGATTGCCCGCCAGCGCGACGCGGCGGAGTGGGAAACCCAGGCAACGGAAGAAGATTTGCGTGCGGCGCGCCTGACGCTGCTCTCAGATGCCAGTAATAACTACTGGCGCATCGGCTTTATTAACCAGCAGCTGGCCATTCTTCAGCAGAGTATCGACTATGCAAAAGAGACGTTACGGCTGGCGAATGCTCGCTACAACGCGGGCGGCACGTCTTCTCTGGATGTAGTGGATGCCCGGCAAAGCCTGCTTTCCCAGGAGAACAGGTTGATTGGGTTGCAGCACGAACGTCAGCAAGCCCTTAATCAGCAGGCCGTGTTGCTTGGCGCCGCGCCGGGTAGCCCGGTTGTTGAACCCGCAAGATTACCGGCGGGAACGATGCCGCAGGTCAATGCGAACATGCCGGCTAGCATGCTGATGCACCGGCCCGATATCAGCGCTAAAGAGTGGCGAGTGCGTGAAGCGCTGGCCACCGTGGACGTCAGGCGAACAGAATATTACCCGGCGTTCAGTCTGACCGGTTCTCTCGGGACCACCAGCAGCTCGCTAATGGCCTTTCTGAACAATCCAGTCGGTTCCGTTGGCGCAAGCCTGACGCTGCCGTTTCTGGAGTGGCGGCAAAGGGGCGTGGAGGTAAAGATTGCCCGCAACGACTACGAACTGCGCGTGCTGGAGTTTAAACAGGCTCTTTATAAAGCCATGGGCGGTATTGAGGATGCGCTCTCCCAGCGTAATCAGCTTTTGGCCCAGGAAACACGCCTGCGTGAAGGGCTTGAGCTGGCGCGGAAGTCAGAACGACTCAATGAAGTGCGTTACAGGCAGGGCGCTGCGCGCATCTCTTTCTGGCTCGATGCTCAGGAGAAGCGTCGCCAGGCTGAGCTGCTGCTGGATGAAAACCGCTTTAATCAGTTCCAGAATTTGGCAAAAATTTATCTGGAGTTTGGGGGCTCGTCGACATTCCCCTGATTCTTGCTAACGCATTCTCCACAAACAGAAAACGGTTTTTCTTTCTCAGGTGCTCGTTTAAAGTCTTTCCAGGCTTAACGTGGTTAAGCAAACGAAATGATAAATGAGCGCTTATTTTATGGGGAAGGGTGAAGGCATGCGTGTGTCAGATTATATCCGGCTGTTATTTCTTGCCGCGGTATGGGGAGCCAGTTTCCTTTTTATGAAAATAGCGGCGCCAGAGTTCGGGGCGGTAAATACGGCCTTTTTAAGGGTGTTTTTTGGTTTTGTAGGGCTGGCGGTGATCCTTTTCACCCTTAGATCGTCTTTTCGCTTTGAGGGTAAATTCTGTTCGGCGCTTATTTTGGGCGCAATTAACTCCGGGCTGCCCTTCTTTATGTATTGCCTGGCCGCAAAATGGTTACCGGCCGGGTATTCCGCCATTTTAAACGCAACCACGCCGCTAATGGGCGCCATTATTGGATTCTCTTTTTTTAGTGAAAAATTAACAGCACGAAAATGGCTGGGTGTAGTGCTGGGCCTGGCAGGGATTATGGTGATCACCTCAGTGGGTGACGCGCAATCGAACGAGGAAAAAATCGCCGGTATTATTGCGTGCCTGGTCGCCACGAGCTGCTACGGCGTGGCGGGCTTTTTAACCCGTCGCTGGATCTCCAACAAAGGTGGACTGGATCCTAAAATCGTCGCCTTCGGCAGCCAGATCGGGGCTACGCTTTTTCTGCTGCCATTTTTTACCTGGAGCATCACTACCGGCCCATCCATCAACTGGCTACAGGGGGATGTGTGGCTAAGCGTGCTGGGCCTTGGGTTTATCTGCACCGCCGTAGCATATATTTTTTACTTCCGATTAATTGCCGATATTGGGCCATTACGCAGTCTTACGGTCACCTTTTTAATTCCACCGTTTGGCGTATTGTGGGGTTATCTCATTTTGCATGAAACCATCAGCGAAGAATTTATTATCGGGGCGGTGATTGTTTGTTTCTCTGTCTGGCTGGTGATAAGTCCGGAAAAGAAAATGTGCAGCGTAAAAAGTTAATCTGGCGCCCGGTGGTGAATAATCGTGATATATAATAGCCGTGGGTCCGGATAACGTTTCCGGGCCACGCGGTTAAGGAAAAACAATGAAACGCGAAACGCTTTTTGCTGCTGTGTTTGAAAAGTATCAGGTTGAGCCAGACTACCCGTGGGAGAAGTTTAAGGACTACGCCGTACTGCGTCATCGCTACAAACGTAAATGGTTTGGCGTGGTACTGAGTATTTCTGCCGCGAAGCTCGGGCTGGACAGCGACAGGGTGGTCGATATTCTCAACGTCAAAGTGATGCCGGGCGCCGTGGGATCTTTACGCATGCAGCCCGGTATTCTACCGGCGTACCACATGAACAAAGAGCACTGGATAACCCTCCTGCTCGACACCGTGCCCGAGGAAGAGATACTCGGGCTGATTGATGAGAGTTTTGGCCTCACGCGCTGATGCCGCATGCCATGTCATTAAGGGCATGGTATGCAGATGCCGTTTTATAAATAATCCCTGGCTATTTTAATCACCGCTTTTTTTACCGCTGCTTGCCTGCCATTGAGCATGCAGAGTGGTTTATGCACCTCCCCTGGATAGAAAATAATAAAATCACCTTCGTTCATGATAATAATACTCTCATCGACAGGTGTTTTGATAAATGCAATGTCATTATCCGCCAGTTTGTTTTCCACCATTTCCGTATGCGGCGGTTTCAGGCTAAAAGCCATACCCTCCTGTCCACTTAAAACGATCTGCACATCTAAATATTTGTCATGATATTCCGGAAGCGCTTCGGCGATCGCCCTGGTTGTTGTATCGAACACCATGACCCATGCGTTATCACCCGCAATATCATATTTTCCGGCTGAGGAGTCTATATTGATATTTTTCCTGACATAGTCAATTGACTGGCTTATTTTTAAAGGAAGCCACGGATTTAAACTTAACTCATTAATATTACCTACAATCATACAACATCCTTTTCTAATTCTGGTGCGGGGTCTTTTTTATTAAATAACCGCCATTGAAAAACAATGATATTGGCGAAATAAAGAAGTGTGATCCACTTCACGCATTTCAGATATAAATAACGGATGGGCTTAATAACTTGCTTCACATAACGTTTTTTAGGCTAATTTCCGTTTACTGTTTCACATATGAATTGCGTGGTTCTATATATGAAACATAACGTGCAGAATAAGCAATAAGAAATAGGTTCGATATATAAAACAAAAAGCGTTCTATATATAAAACGAATAACCCGAATGGAAATAAATATGCGCATCCCAGAGAATTTAAAAGAGAGTAAAGCCCCCGCAGCCGTCAGACTGGTGGCTATTCTTGATTTTATTGCGGAAAAAGGCAGCGCCAGTTTTAGCGAAATCAGTACTCAGCTGGCCATACCCAAAAGTAGCACTCATCATTTGCTGGAGGTGTTATGTGCCACGCAAATGCTTCGCCTCCGCGTTGATGGGCGTTACGCGCTCGGGTTACACCTCTTTGAGCTGGGCGGGCTGGCGGCGAGCGGGCTGGATATTCGCCTGGAGGCCATTCCGTACCTGCACGAGCTGGTTGAGCTGACGGGGCTAACCTGCCACCAGGGCATTATGGAGGGCGATGAGGCCTTTTTCCTCAGTAAAATTCAGTCTCCGCAGGCGATCATATTAACCTCCTGGGAAGGTAAACGTATTCGTCTGCACAGCACGTCGTTGGGTAAAATTTTGCTGGCATGGCGTCAGACAGAGCAGGTTGAGCAGATTCTGGCGAAGGCCACCTTCGTGAAGAAAACGGAGACCACCATCACCGACAAACAGCGTTTCATTGAGCATCTTGCCCTGGTGAAGCAGCAGGGCTGGGCCTACGATGACGGTGAGAACATCAATGAAATCCGCTGTATTTCCGCGCCGGTATTTGACACAAAAGGCGACGTGCTTTGTGCCATTGGCCTGACGGGAATGGTTTCTCAATTTACCAATGGGAAAAAGGAAGAGTATTTAAGTCATTTATTGGCAACCACTGAAAAAATATCCAATGCAGTGAATTTTGGTCTCAAGTCCCGGCCAATGAATAAGCAGTAAATTATTTTAATCAGGCAGTCAATTATCCGTGAAGTATTGCGGAGGGGTGCTTCTGGCATTTGGCAATGAATTGATGTGTTTCTTTTACATTTTATTGAGGATGTAAGTATGCAAATCAAGAAAGCATTAGACAGAATTCCCGGCGGGTTAATGCTGGTTCCGCTATTTTTAGGTGCACTATGTAATACCTTCGCCCCCGCAACCGGTAAATATTTAGGGTCGTTTACTAACGGACTCATTACCGGGACGGTACCGATACTCGCCGTCTGGTTCTTTTGCATGGGGGCATCAATTGAGCTAAAAGCCACGGGCACCATGCTGAGAAAGTCCGGCGTGCTTGTCGTGACCAAGATAGCCACGGCATGGCTGATTGCCATGACCGTCGGGGCGTTTCTGCCGCTGACCGGTATTCAGTTCGGGATTTTTGCCGGTATATCTACTCTGGCGCTGGTTGCGGCGATGGACATGACGAACGGTGGGCTGTATGCCGCGCTCATGAACCAGTATGGTTCTAAAGAAGAGGCCGGCGCGTTTGTACTGATGTCTCTGGAGTCCGGGCCGTTAATGACCATGGTTGTGCTGGGTACGGCGGGTATTGCCTCCTTTGAGCCCCAGCTTTTCGTTGGTGCGGTATTGCCGTTCCTTGTGGGCTTTGCGTTAGGTAATCTTGATCCTGATCTGCGAAAAATGTTCGGCGGCGCCGTCCAAACCCTGATCCCATTCTTCGCTTTCGCGCTGGGGAATACCATCAAGCTGCAGGTGATTATTGAAACGGGCTTTGCCGGGGTATTCCTGGGGCTTGCGGTGATTGTGATCACCGGCATCCCGCTGATTCTTGCTGATAAATTCCTCGGTGGTGGTGACGGTACCGCGGGCGTAGCGGCATCCAGTACCGCAGGCGCAGCGGTTGCCACTCCGGTCTTAATTGCGCAAATGGTGCCAGAGTTTGCGCCGGCGGCACCGGCAGCAACCGCATTGGTGGCAACCAGCGTTATCGTGACCTCAGTGACGGTGCCGATTATTACCGCACTGTGGGCGAAGCAGGTTAAAAAAGGAAAGACCGAGCCGGATGTTATTATGACTAAACAACCGGCACCTTAATTACGCATCCCAAATATATTTAATTTTCTTTAAATAAAGTTTCCCCGCTATGGCATGAATTAAGCCAGGGACACACTCGCATGCAAGTTGAAAAAATTAATGGAGTAATTAATGGACATCAGACAAAGTATTCACAGTGACCACGCTAAAACCCTTGATACAGCCGGGATCAGAAAAGAATTTTTGGTGGAGAAAATATTCGAGACCGATAAGTACACAATGATTTACAGCCATATCGATCGCATCGTTATTGGCGGCATTATGCCGGTTAATACAACCGTCGCTATCGGAGAGGAAGTCGGGAAACAGTTTGGCGTTAGCTATTTTCTGGAACGCCGGGAACTGGGGCTGATTAATATTGGCGGAGCGGCGGTTGTTACCGTCGATGGAACCGACTACCGTGTTGAAAAAGAAGAGGCGCTGTATATCGGTAAGGGTGCGAAAAACGTTGAGTTCAAAAGTGCAGACAGCGCTAAGCCTGCAAAACTCTACTATAACAGCGCACCCGCCCATCATGCTTATCCTACCCGCGCCATTACCAGCGATGACACCGTGGCGGTACCGTTGGGCAGTCTGGAAAGCTGCAACAAACGCACTATTCGTAAATACCTGGTACCGGACGTGCTCGAAACCTGCCAGCTCAGTATGGGCATGACAAGGCTGGAAGAGGGCAGCAACTGGAATTCAATGCCGACCCATACCCACGAACGCCGTATGGAAGTTTATTTCTACTTCGATATGGATGACGACACCATCGTGTTTCACATGATGGGTAAGCCTCAGGAAACACGCCACGTAGTGATGCATAACGAGCAGGCGGTTATTTCCCCGAGCTGGTCGATTCATTCCGGCGTGGGCACCAAACGCTACACCTTTATCTGGGGCATGATCGGCGAGAACTTAACCTTCGACGATATGGATCATATCGCCATGAAAGACATCCGCTAGGCCACAATCGCAAGCAAGGAGAACACAATGGTTTTAGAACAGTTTGCTTTAACAGGGAAAATTGCGTTGGTGACCGGCTGCAATACCGGGCTGGGGCAGGGAATGGCGGTAGGGCTTGCGCAAGCGGGCTGCGATATTATCGGGGTGAACATCACTGAACCGGCAGAAACTCGCCAGCATATTGAACGGCTTGGGCGGCGGTTTTTGAATATTGCAGCTGACCTCAGCCGCTATGAAAATCTTCAGAGCGTGGCCGATGAGGCCGCCGCCGTGTTTGGCCGCATCGACATTCTGGTTAATAACGCCGGGATTATTCGTCGCCAGGATGCCCTTGCGTTTACCGAGCAGGACTGGGACGACGTAATGAACGTAAACCTTAAAACGGTCTTCTTCCTTTCACAGGCGGTAGCGAAGCAGTTTATCAAGCAGGAGAGCGGGGGCAAAATCATTAACATTGCGTCGATGCTTTCCTTCCAGGGCGGGATCCGCGTGCCTTCCTATACGGCGTCCAAAAGCGGCGTGATGGGCATTACCCGACTGATGGCAAACGAATGGGCGAAGCATAAGGTAAACGTGAACGCGATTGCGCCGGGGTATATGTCCACTAACAACACCGAGCAGCTAAGGGCGGATGCGGAACGCAGCAGTGAAATTCTCGAGCGTATTCCGGCAGGGCGCTGGGGGCTACCGTCGGACCTTATGGGGCCAGTGGTGTTTCTGGCTTCTGCGGCATCTGACTACGTTAACGGTTATACCGTCGCCGTAGACGGCGGCTGGCTGGCTCGTTAAATATGCAGCCGCCTGTTAAGCAGGCGGCTTTTTCAACTACCTTTTCTTCCAGCTGACGGCATAGTGATAGCGGGACGCGGAGAGCAAATACTCCGGCGAGACGCTCGGGCTCCATGAATCGTCACCGCCGACGCCCATGTGATAGCCGTCGATATTCAGCCAGCTTCCATCCTCTTCTTTTAATACATGTCGATGGGTCGCCTCACTAAGCTGTTTCTGGCTATAGCGGCCAATATTGAAGTGAAACTCGCCGAGCCACTGATTGCAGCCGTACTCAAGTCGCGAAGTGTCGCAGCGCAACCCGTTCTCACTCGGGGAGACGTAAGGGGTGTACATTTCCTCAAGCGGTAGCGTCCATCGGTCAAACAGGGCGGCGTTTTTGCGGTCGGGATAGTTCTCATGCGGCCCGCGTCCAAACCAGGTAACCTCTGGCTCCAGCTCGGCAAGTTGGCAGCTGAGGCCAATACGCGCAGGTGCGGGTGTCCCGAAGGCAATATCAACATCCACCGTAATATGTAGCTCACCCGCGCCGTCAATTCGGTAGCTTTTACGGCTGATAAACAGCGTTTTGCCGTTAGCCTGCCAGCCGTGCTCGGTACGAATCAGCGCGGCGTTGCTCAATGAATCCACGTCAAAGCTAAGCAGCACCGGCGTCAGGTTGTCCATGCCTGCGGCCTTCCAGCGCTCAACCCAGGCGTTAGGATCGATGTGCGCAGCCTCGCTGATACCAATATCATTATCCAGCGGTGCACGCGTGAAGTTATCCTGCAGCGGGGTAAGGAGCGTAGGGAGCTGATGGTTAAACCACTGGCTAAGCAGGCCTGTGCAACACTCGAAACGCCACTGCTGAGTGCCGTGAAACACGTCGATATGCCTGTCGTCAGTTTGCAGCAAAGGCGCCGTGCCGGAATGGCTGATACACGGCAGTGCTAAATTCGAGGGCAGCGGCCATTGCGCCCGCGCGCTGCTATGGCCGGCTTTGCTCCACGACGTAGCGGCAGGTTGCTGGACGTCAACATTCAGCCAGAGTTGACCGCTCCGGGTTATTTCGGGCAGGTCAAGCTGGATAACTCTGGTTTCCTGCGGGGCCAGGCACAGCGCCTGTTCACCGCAGGCCAGTACTTCGCCTTCGGCTTTTAGCGTCCAGACCAGGCGTTCATTATCGCTCGTGCGAAACAGGTATTCGCTGGCGATCTCCAGGCGATTTTCTGGCAGCAAACGGAACTGGAAGAATTGCTGAGCCTGCTTCGCTTCGAATAAGGCGGGATGCGGCGTGCGGTCGGCGAACACCATGCCGTTCATACAGAACTGACGGTCGTTAGGCGTATCGCCAAAATCACCGCCGTAGGCAGACCAGGGCCGGCCAAATTCATCATGTCGGGTAAGTGACTGATCGACCCAGTCCCAGACAAAGCCGCCCTGCAGGCGCGGGTGCTGGCGGAAAGCGTCCCAATACTTGCCAAAACCGCCAAAACTGTTGCCCATGGCATGGGCGTACTCACACAGAATAAGCGGGCGGCTCTCTTCAGGCAGCCCAATCCATTTCTTAATCGACCACTTTGGTACCTGCGGGAAGGGCTGATCCTGATCGACTCTGGCATACATCGGGCAAATAATGTCAGTTGCCGCCGTGTCCGCACCGCCGCCTTCATACTGCACCGGTCGCCAGGGATCGTTGGATTTGATCCAGCGATAGAGCGCATCGTGGTTGCTACCGTGCCCGGATTCGTTGCCCAGCGACCAGATGATTATCGACGGGTGGTTGCGGTCACGCTGTACCATGCGCGTTATACGCTCTGCCATTGCGGGAAGCCAGCGAGGGTCATCGCTCAGACGGTTCATCGGTACCATACCGTGAGTTTCAATATTGGCTTCATCGACGACGTAAAGACCGTAGAAATCACACAGCCGGTACCACAGCGGATGGTTTGGATAGTGGGAGCAACGCACGGCATTAAAGTTGTTCTGTTTCATCAGCAGAATGTCGCGGCGCATCGTCTCTTCATCCATCACCTGGCCATGTACAGGATGATGTTCGTGACGGTTAGTTCCGCGCAACAGAAGCGCTTTGCCGTTGAGCTTCAGCAGGCCGCCGGTAATCTCTATTTTACGAAAACCGACGTCATACGCTTCGGCTTCAACAACTTTATCACTCTGCTTCAGCACAACAACGGCGCGGTAGAGGTCAGGGACTTCAGCACTCCAGAGAAGTGGGTGCTCAACCGGCAGGCGCAGGGAGGTGCGATCGTGATACGAACCACGTTCATCAATCACCCGGCTGCCGACAGGCTGCTGGCATTCGGCAACCAGCTCTTCCTTGCGCCAGAGCTGGACCGAAATTTCACAAGCGTTAACGTCGTGGCCTTCCAGTATCACCAGTGCCTGCAACTCTGCCCGACGACAATCTTCGTTTAATTGCGTGACCAGCTGAACATCGGCGATGCGGATCTGCGGCTTATGCAGCAGAGAAACATCGCGGAAAATTCCGCTCATGCGCCACATATCCTGATCCTCCAGGTACGTACCGTCGCTCCAGCGCAGAACCATGACTGCGATGCGGTTGCTGCCTGGTTTCAGCGCTGCGCTGAGGTCGAATTCTGAGGGCAGGCGGCTGTCCTGGGTGTAGCCTATCCAGATGCCGTTACACCACAGATGAAAGGCCGAATTTACTCCGTCAAAAACAATGCGCGTTTGCCCCTGGCTCAGCCACGCTTTTTCAACTTCAAATGTGAGCGAATAACATCCTGTCGGGTTTTCTGCAGGAACAGAGGGCGGATTAACCGGGATCGGATAGGTAATGTTGGTATAGACAGGCGCATCGTAACCCAGCATTTGCCAGTTTGAGGGGACGGGAATAGCGTCTGCTCCGGGGAGATCCTGCGTTAACCAGCCCTCCGGTACGGCTTCCGGGCGGCTGAAGTAGCTGAATGTCCAGTCGCCGTTAAGGCTTTGCAGCGACGGCGAGCGTTTATCATCCCGGGCATCTTTCGGCGCACGCCAGCTGGCAAACGGTGGATGAGCCGCCAGCGAATTTAGCTGAGTCACGGAAGGGGATTCCCAGTCACGCCGGGCAAGTATCGAGTGGAGCGAAGTGTGGGCCATAGGATTATGTCAGCAATAAATGTTATTCGCTCACAATTTAAGGCTAATTGCAGCCGAGTAAAGCATTCACACTGTTTTAGGTGATGTGCTTCACAAAGAATGAGGGACATTATTTAAGGCGAGCGACCTGGCGTGCGAGCAAGGAAAGTGCATCGGCCAGCTGGGTGGCTGAGGGGGAGCGAGCGCTCCCCGGTGCGGCGGTTGTTTTGCGTTCCACCAGACTCACCGGGTGCAGCACCGTTAACCTGCCGCCGGTCTGGATAAGCGAGATGACACCGTTCACGCTTGCCTCGCCGAATGAACGGAAATCCTGGCGAATGGTGGTCAGGGGAGGAATAAAACAGGCGCTGTCCTCGGTATCGTCGAAGCCCATCACGGAAATGTCCTGGGGCACGGTTAACCCGACGTCATTAATTGCGCGCAGCGCACCCAGCGCCATTTGATCGTTGGCCACGAGGATTGCCGTAGGGAATGGCTCATTGCGTAACAGCAGGCTAACCTGCTGATACCCGGAAAGTGAACTCCAGTCGCCGCGCATTATGGCAAAAGGAGCAAGCTGCCGCTGTGCCAGATAGCGCAGCCAGCCTTCAAGCCGCAGCCGGGCAGAGACAGAATTTTCCGGCCCGGCCAGCAGCGCAATGCTCTGGTGGCCAAGCGTAACCAGATGCTCAACGCCAAGGTATGCGCCTGACGCTGCATCGGTCACGATATGGTTAGCCGTTACGTCCGGTGAAACATCCAGGAACAGGGCAGGAACAGGGCCGCATGCCGTCAGCACCGTTTGCGCATCGGCAGTTTCCAGCGGAATATTCACAATAAGCCCGTCAACGCGTTGGGCAAGCAGACTGTTGATTGCGGCCCTGGCCGCTTCAGCACCGGGTTGTTCAACCATCGAAATCATGACGTTGAACTGCCTCTCCCCGGCTTTAGATTTTATCGCCGCGGCAATCTGCGACGGTGCATGAAGCGAAAGGGTGGTCGTGGCAAGGCCAATCGTATGGCTGAGCTTGCCTGCCAGCTGCTGTGCAACACGGTTCGGCACATAATTCAGCGACTTCATGGCCGCTTCCACTTTTAGCCGCGTTCTTTCCGAGACGTGTGAAGCCTGATTGATCACGCGTGAGACCGTCTGGTACGAAACACCGGCTGAGTCGGCAACATCGTACAGCGTCACAGATTTCGCTTTCATTGCAGGCTTCCTTCTCGCGGATGCTGATAGGGCGGCTATTCTACACTTAACGCCTTATCGGGGAGAAGCTTATGTACAAACTGTATGGTGTGTCGAGTTTTGGCTCGGCAATAACTGAATTGATGCTTACGCTGGTCGATGAGCCGTACAAATTTATCGACGTTGACGGATTTGATACGCCGGGGCCAATGCGCGATCGGCTGTTAGAGATTAATCCGCTGGCACAGGTGCCCACCCTGGTGCTGGAAGACGGTGAGGTGATGACCGAAAGTGCGGCTATTGCGCTTTGGATCCTCGACCGACATCCGCAGTTTGTCCCTGAGATTGGGACGCCTGAACGTCAGCAGTTTTACCGCCTGCTGATTTGGATCGTCGCGAACGTTTATCCCACGTTCACCTATGGCGATCGCGGCGATCGCTGGTCGCCGGAAGACGCCACGACGCTGACAGAAAACCTTTACCGCTACCGGGAATCGCTTTGGCTATGGTTCGAAACACAGCTGGACGCCGGGCCGTATATCTTTGGTGAGCAGCTCACGTTGCTGGATTTATATCTTCCTGCGATGACCCGTTGGCGCCCGCGGCAGGCGTGGTTTGACCAACATACACCGAAGATTGCCGCCATTGCTAACCGGGTACGGGCGCTGCCGCAGTTGAGTAAAGTGCTGGGCAAAAACGGTATGCTGTAAAGCACGAACGATCATCTGCCCGCCGGGTGACGCATTTATAGTGAGGCCATTCATTCGCAGCATGGAATCGGCAAAATGGCAGTAGATCTGGACCGTTACTTTACACGTATCAACTATAAAGGGCCGCGCACCGCAACACGTGAAACCTTGCGCGCGCTGCATTTCGCGCACACCTGCGCTATTCCGTTTGAAAATCTTGATGTTCTGCTTGGCAGAACCATTCATATCGACGACGGCAGCGTATTTGAAAAACTGGTTGTAGCCGGGCGCGGTGGCTGGTGCTTTGAGCAAAACAGCCTGTTTCGTAACGTGCTGGCCGAACTGGGTTTTGAGGTGACGAATTTATCTGGCCGCGTCCTGTTGTCTAACCCTCCCGAGATGCCGGCCCGCACGCACCGCCTGACGAAAGTTACGCTAGCGGGAGAGGACTGGATAGCCGACGTTGGCTTTGGGGGGAAAACGCTGCCGGTGCCGGTACGGCTGGTTGCAGGTGAGCTGCAGCAGACCACGCATGGGGTTTATAGCCTGGACAAAATAGAACATGACTGGCTGCTCAAATTCCACGATAGCGATAAAGTCATTAACCTTTATCGTTTTAATTTAGAGCCTCAGTACTTCTCTGATTACGAAGTCGGGAACCACTACGTTTCGACGTGGCCTGAATCCCATTTCCGTTATTGTCTGGCGCTGAGCCTTTACCATGCGGACGGCTCTAAAAACACGCTGTCAAGCGTAGGGGAAAATGCTCCCGTGTTTACCCGTGCGCAAGAGGTTTATGACCTTCTGCAGAAAAACTTCAATTTGCGCTTCGACCATCCAAATCACGGTATTCATCTCGATGACTTCTCCGGGATGCTTGAGCGCATTGGCGTAATAAAACCTGCCTGACAGCCGTCACCACTGAACGTCGCTGCTCGTGCCAGCGAGCGACGGCGATCTACCTCACTCGTGAATTATTCGCCCTGAATACCTGATGACATCGACATCAGCCTCGTCTCATCATCAATGTGTCACTCTGCCGGCGGTCGTCCACAGCCGTTGAGAAACCAGGCAGGACGATCGGGAATGTTCACATCACCAGAAGAGTAAACCTAAAGATATCAAGCAGATTCCATACGTTATTGTCTCCACTCTTAATTGCAGGATGTAACAAATGGTTTTATTTTTTTTCTTAATGTAATCACTTAGTTAGGAGAAATTATGCTTGTCCATAAGGGATTTATGCTATCGGCATTGATGCTGTGTTTACCCTTCGCGCCAGTCGCCGGATACGGCACCGTTGACAGAAGCGCACTCCAACCCACCGCAGAATCACCTGTTAAAGAAAGTGTTGGGCCTACCGTCTCTGTTCAGGATGATAAAGCCCGTTTTGGGGTGCGTGCCGATCGGGGATACCTTGTTTCCAACGGCAATCTGACGGTGGGATCCACGCTGATTTTTAATGTGATTGATAAGACGACGAATACTGTTCAGGAAACGATCAAAGTCCCTATTACCTCTGATAACGCGGGCGAGTATTCATGGCCTCACGCACTCGCGACAGCCATTAATGCCGGTTCCGTTTATGCACGCGCCGGGGAATGGAAAAATAATAAGTATGTGCCCGCCTGGAGCAGCTATTTGAATACCGTCTGGCTCCCTTCCGACCTGTCTCTTTCATTTACTTACTATATTGATAACCCGAAAAAGATTCAGCATAGCCAGATTCTAAAACAGCTGACGGATGCGACGGTCAATAATCCTCTACCGGCGGCAATTCCGGCCTGGTTAAGTCAGGAGAAAGCGGGGGCTTTTGTGGATTTGGTTTATCCCGATAATAGATATCCGATTTCTGATACCACCGTTACGGGCGAGCACCTTAACCGCATGCTCTCTTTGGCCTCATATGCCTATCAACATCGCGCTGAATGTCAGAAAAATAATGACTGCGCGCTGATTGAAAAGGCGCAGGCTGCTTCGGTTCGGGCCATGCAATTTTTCATCGAAAAAAAATACCGCTTCAGCAACTGGTGGCACTCGTCGATAGGTAATCCACGGTATGTCACCCGTACCGCATTGTTGGCACTCCCCGAAATCACGCCCAACCAGATGGTCCAGATTTTGCTTCCATACATGAAAGTAGCGAATGTTGCGAACGGGGTAAATAACTGGGGCGCCAATTTAATGGATTATGCCGCCATTCAGCAAATGTGGAGTGCGCTGGCGCTAAATGGCGGCATCGCCTCCGCCTCGGACATGACGCTTTATGAGAACACCCTGCGCGAGAGTATGAAAACGGCCTCGGATTTGGTGATTATTCAGGATGGAAAAGACGCCGACAGCTGTGAAGGGATCCGCGTTGATATGTCTTTTACCTCCCATTGTGGTACGGCAGATGGCCAAACGATTTCACAGCTGTATACCGCCGGATATGGTCAAGTATTTATGAGCAGCCTGCTTGCGCTTCAGGGGGGCGTACTGGGTACCGAGTATGTGCTGTCCCCTGAAAAAATCGAACTGCTTGAACAGTGGCTGATTGAGGGAACTGGCTGGTCCGGCTATGCCGGAATGACCGATTTCCACGTCATGGGACGCAGCCATAGCAGGCAAACTTCGGGATTTGGCGGCCAGGTAAACAGTTTCACCGCGCAGTTCCTGAAAATGAATCCAAATGGCCCCAGAGCTGATACTTTACGGGAGCTGCAGTACCGCGGCAAAACAGGGGATGAATCGCGCAACGACTATTATCTGGGGAACCGATATTACTGGACGACCGACAATATGTTCCATTTCGGCCCCGCATTCTCATCCTCACTACGAATGGTATCGAAAAGGACGACAACCTCTGAAACGGGCAATGGCGAAGGTTTACTAAGCTATTTTCTGGGGGCGGGGAGTCAGCTCATCACGCGAACCGGCAAAGAATACTGGGATATTCAACCGGTATGGAACTGGAAACGACTGCCGGGGACGACTGCCGAGCAGGACGCGCTGAAGCTACCGCTGAACGAGTGGGGAAATACCGCCTACGGCAGTCATCGCTTTGTCGGGGGCGTCAGCGATGGGATATCGGGCCTGGCGGCAATGGAACTTACCCGACTCAATGTTAAAGAAGCGCGCAAAAGCTACTTTCATTTTGGCGATGCCCTACTGAATATGGGGTCGAATATCGATATGACTCAGGCGAAAGCGGAGGTGGTCACCAGCGTGGAACAATCGTTGCGTCGGGGTGCGGTGTTCTACAAATTCAGAGGGGATAATGCCGTTCATTCGCTGGAGTCAGGGCAGGCCGTTGATTCTGCCATGATCGAATGGGTGCAGCATAACGGCATTGAGTATGTCTTTCCTGCCGTCGAGACCCGGACCGTGACGCTGCAATCGAAAATTCAGACTGGAAGCTGGCGGGTGATTAACCAGGGCGGATCGGCCTCAGAGATAAGCAAGGAGGTCTTTAGTTTGTGGATTACCCACAGCAAAGGTTCTCGTGGCGGTTATCAATATTACGTTCAACCGGCATCCTCTTTTGATGGCCTGGCAACAGATTACGGGGCTAAAGACAGAGCCGATAATTTGCTGACCCACAGCGATAATGATCTGCACACGGTCTACGATCGGCAAAGCAAGGTGGGTATGGCGGCGGTGTATGCGGTAAACCCCCAGTGGATTTCCCTTACTCCTGAACTGCAATTTATGCCTGACGTACCGGTATTAGTGATGGCTAAAGCGTCAGATACGCCGGGAGAGATTGAACTCACCCTCAGTGAACCGACACAAAATGCCCTGCTTAAGTACGCGGTGTTAAAGATAAAAGGCCAGTTCACCTGCGTTAAAAACTGTACCAGCGAGCCTTCAGCCGATGGTGGCGCTACCTCGGTCAGCATCGCACTTCCAGGCGGTATGGAAGCCGGTAAAAGTGTGTCATTTACCCTGAACTGATGATCTCGTTGACTGCGCCCTGGCACCAGCGCGCAGTCTGCACCCCGGCATCCCACGCGGCAGATACAGATGATATGTAAAGGACAATAACAGCATTTGCAAGGGACAGGCTATCGTCTGTTTATCGTGTTTTTCGTGTTTTTCAATTTTCTCAAGGATATCGACTCAATGACTAAACATGATCTAAGTCATATTTCATCACGGTATTTATATCTAAGAGGGGAACACTTTCCTACATAAATAACACTAAAGCTATACCCCTCTCTTTTTCCCAGAAAAAATCAGCGGTATTCATGATAATAATTGTAGCCATCATCAGTCTGTGCCTCTGTGGGACATGTATCTCATCGTTCATGTTTGGCACCTGCTCATCCCGTACGCCAATGCCCTCAGTAAATAACAGTGAAATTCTTTGTTGCCGGAGTCGCAGGGAAAAGGTCATGAGCCCATGTGTAAATATATTTATCCTTGCGGGGTGTAAATATGTTTTCTCGTTATAACCATCTCTTATTGTTCCCCCTCCTGTCTGCACTAATTAGCTGTGATAATACTCCCGGGGTTTTATTTTCGGGTTATGCGCAAGGGGAGTTTATCTATCTTTCTCATGAGGCCACTGAAAAAATTGATGCGATTCTGGTCAAAAAAGATCAGTCGGTCAGAAAAGGGCAAGCATTAGTCCGGATGGAATCGTTTAATACAGAAAATGCGGTTCGGATAGAAGAGAAAAACTATCGCGCAGAGGCTGCCTCGCTGAAGGATTTAACATCAGGTGAGCGCCGTGAAGAGCTGGACGTAATACGATCCCAGCTGACGCGAGCCCGGATTGCTGCAGAGCTTGCTAAACGGCAACTGCCGTCAATATGGATCCACGCCACGTCCCCGCAGCCTTGCTAAATTATGATTCCGGGTATTTATAGCGCAGCAGAAAACACCCATTACTTTGCTCTGCAGCCCGTTGCGGCAGCGGCGGAGGCGGAAAGGGCTTTTATCCGCGGCGAAGTGGTATTTATCGTGACTATACCAGCCGGCTTTACGCAAAAAATCCTGCGTCAAGAGAAGCCGCAGCTGTTGATTCAAAGCGATGCAATTGATCCACCGATCGGAAGCAATGCACTGAATGCGATAACCCATGCTTCAAAAACGTTATTCGAGCACGACTTGCCTGAAGCGCTGCGGGGAGAAGAGAAAGGGGAGGCATTTGAGCTTGTCATTCATCGAATGTTTAACCCGGAGGGGATCACACAGTACAGTACGATCCCAGGAATAATGGGGTCGATTCTGGGCACCACAATGATTCTGATGACTGCACTACCCATTACCCGAGAGCGGGAAAGCGGCGCTTTTGAAACTTTATTGGCGTCACCGGTCAATGGCCTGGAAGTGTGTATGGGGAAAATTGCGCCCTACGTACTGATTGGCCTGGTACAGTCGGTGGTGATATTATTCTGCGCTGTCTATTTGTTTTCCGTCCCTCTGCTGGGTAATCTTTTTTTACTCCTGACGATGTTGCTTATCTATATTTTTCTCTGTCTGTCAATTGGTATCACAATCTCCAGTATCGCAAAAACTCAACTTCAGGCGTTGCAGATGTCCTCTTTGTATTTTATTCCCTCACTGCTGCTTTCCATCAGCATGCCTGCCTGGGCACAGTTTGTGGGAGCTTGTTTGCCGTTGACCTGGTTTATTCGGTTAATAAAGGGTGTAATGTTAAAGGGATATACCAGCATGGATTTATTAGCAGATGTCCTCCCACTCCTGATAATGACGGTGGTGGTGGTATTTATTGGTCTGCGCACTTATGGCAAAACCATAGAGTAGAACAGTTGTCTGTTTGCAGCGTGAGCTACCAGTCAGTGATGACACTGCCTGTTATTTTCAGGTGGTTCGCGTTAGTGCTTATATAATTATTGGAGGTCTGTATGGATGTGCCACGTGTAGCAAATGTTAATCCACCGATGAAATCTACCACGGAAGAGCTGGAGTATGATTATGATAAACAGGTACTCAGTAAATTACCTGCTGACCTTCAAAATTCAATCCGAAAACTTCCTGCTGAATCACAAAAAATAATGCTAAATTTTTTTGCTTATTATGATTCGGTTAAAAGAAAAATAACATCAGAGCAATTAAGTAGTGTTATTAAATTTATTACTGCAGGCGGTGAGCACGGGGGTAATATTAACTCGGCGTCGGAAGGGAATATTAACATCAAGCTGAAAAAGAATCGGGACACACAAAAAGAAATTGGATTTCCTGGACATTTTAATAACAAATCAAGTCTGTTGAGCTCGAAGGAATGGACAGAAGGGCTGAAAACCCTGTGGCAAAAGTTAAAGTCAATTGCAAATCATGAGGTTGTAGTCAATACAGTTAATTACTTAGAACTGGATGTTGCCAGCCAGAGTATGAGTATTCTTCCAGATTCAAACGGTGGTCACCGGCGGCCACGTGTAACAGCGCGCCCTGTCCAGGCCAGGTCAAGGTCGACGAGTCAATCTTCAGGCTCATTGTTGGTGCCTAATAATGAAAAACCGCATTCGGTCAAACAGAATAGCCCGCTAAAAGATTCCGTCGTCACTAAGGACCGTACGCCCGTGTTACAGGGGACGGACAAGATCCAAGTGACGGAGACAAATGATATCAATGCAGGATTTAACGCCCAGGGTCAAGAGACAGCGTCATTCAGGCTCTCAGAGCTTCATGTGAACACTGCCTTTTTAGGGCCTAATGGAGAGAAGGTTTACGCAAAGAAAACCCCCCAAAGCAATACCTACGATCTCGTTTACCAGAGAGAAAATAGCGAGGGTAAAACCGAGCTAATTCCTTTTGGTAGTGCAGTAGAGAAAAATGGCATCTGGCAACGCATTGGGCTGAAGGGCGGAGGTAAACCAGATCGTGCCGATCCGCAGGAGGAAAAATCCCCCCAGCCCTCAACGTCAAAAAGAACCAACGAATCTGAAGAAAATACTCCAACCAAAAAACAAAAAACAGAAACAGAAAAATCGGTTGATTTTTATACGGTTAATGACGCATACAGCGGGACATCTTCAGACCCAGGCGAATTCACAAAAAGGTCTCAAAAAATAATAGATGAGCGCTGGCCTGTTTTACTTGAAAATTCAAATAGAATTATGCACGCTAAAGAAATTCACCGCTGGCATGCTAATGATATTGGAACGTCTAATAAAGTCGATGATTCAATGAAGTCAATTCTTGGTAAATATAATGGGATTGCATTCGGTGAAAATCATACAGCAACCAGCGGATATGATCATGAGGTTCATCGGGCCGCTGCGTTTATGCAAGAAAAAATGAAATTTTTCTCAGAAAATGGTGTGAAGACGCTTTATTTGGAGAATATCCCTAAGCTGCAACAGTTGGAGAGCGCGATCAGAAATAAAGACATTGTATTCATTCGTAACGCTTTCGCCCAGAATAATGACGTCGACAGAGCAAATGTCATCATTAGTGCGCTAGAAAATAATATTGATGTGGTGCTTGTTGACACCCCGGTAAGTTTGAACTTAGATTTCAACACAGGTTTCAGCAGAGTACAAAAAGAAATAGTAAACAACACACCAAATGCCAGGGAGAATCGGTTGAGAACCTATAATTACCTGGTGACCAAAGAAATGGAAATGCGCCCTAATGGAAAATGGATTAGCTTGTCAGGAAATAAACACACATCAGCACAAAATAATATCCCTGGCATTTCAGAGTTAAATAAAGGGTTTCCGATCTCGCTTAAATATAACAGCGCTGTTTTCAAAATTAACGCTGGCAGAGATGATGCTGGCCGGGTGATTATTAATACTTAGCCTGATTAAATAACCCATAGTCAAACGGCTACTTTTAGGATGGCATGCCGTTAGCAAGGTCAGATCGAATGCAAAGGAGATGGCTGCTAAGATCGTGAAATGTAAACCGGCAATGGTTATCGTGAGCCACGGATGATGTTGGCCGAACGCGGTATTGATGTAGGCCACGTCACCCTTAACGCCTGGCTCAGCGTTTCGCATCGTAAATGAAAAAAATGTCTGCGCGCGGGTACTGACGTTAGTCCCGAGGTTCTGTTCGTTTGTGGTGTTGACGTTTCTGATATAAACCACACCGGCGGGCGTAACGGTTACAACAGATTTCGCCGGCGAGGAAGTCGATTAACCGCTGGTCTTTGAAGGATTCTCAAGCCGTTGGCAAGGGTTTGTGGCGGGACAATATGAGGAATATTCAAAAATTGACATTACTTTGAAAATTTCCTTTATCAATTTGAGCTTTTTTCTTTTAGCATAGCGGCGGTTCTAATCAGCGTGGCACAGCGGCTAACAACGTTATGAAAAACATCTTTCTGGCAATCGTACTTTCTCTTATGGTCATTGGCGCTTTTGCTCACGACCCGCAGCCTGGCTCCGGGGTCGACGCTATTGCGGCCGTTCAGGGCAGGTGACAGGTTTGTCACCCGCCTGATGGTTTTTAACCGGCCCAGCGGGATGCGCGAATAATACTGCAGAAGTTCAGCGGCTCGAACGCTGGCTCCTTATCCTTGATGACATCAGCTTTCACATTTCCGAATGTGGTAGCTGGTTTGTTTTTAATACCATCATAAAACGCCTGAATAATCTCTTCTTTAAACGCCGCCGGGCGAGGGTGCAGCTTCACAACCTGTTCACGCTGTTCGTCGGTGAATTTCTCATAATCTATGCCCAGCACATCCATTTCGACGCCCGCCGTCACCAGCGCAATTTCCGCTGCCATAAATTCAGGTATGCCCGGCGTGGTATGCAGGGCAATGGCCGTCCACACTTTGTCGATATCTTCCTGTTTTACCCCGTACTGGCGTAAAAAGTCCTGTGCGGCAAATGCGCCGTCAACTTCAAAGCGCTTATCGCAGCTGCAGTGCTCGTGAGTCAGCCCCATGTCGTGGAACATGCAGCCGATATAAAGCAGCTCGTGGTCAACCTTTAACTCACGACGCTGCCCGGCAAGCGCAGCCCAGTAGTAAACGCGACTAGAGTGATGAAACAGCAAATTTGACTCGGTGTCGCGCACCAGCTGCGTGGCATCACGCATCATTTGGCTGTCTGGAATCGTAATACCGTTAATATTTAAGCCCATCGTCTTTCTCCTCATGTTGGTGTTGAGGTAGCATAGGCCGCCGTCGAAATGTCTTAAATGATCGCTTAGTGACGATTATGGACTTATGGCGCGATTAGCGACGTGGAGAGAAGAATGGCACATCAAATCCTGATTCTGGCGGTACCCGGCGCGCAGCTACTCGACGTTTCCGGGCCGCTGGACGTGTTTGCCGAGGCGAACCGCGTACTGCATCGTGCGGTCTATCTGCCGAAAATAATTGGTCTGGATGATCCCGTGATCGTGGCATCTTCGGGTGTAAAGTTGCTGGCAGATGGCCTGCTTGAGGCTGCAGTTGCCTTGCGGGAGACGACGTTTTTAGTCGCCGGAGCGCCGGATGCAGGGGAAAGAACGCTGAGCAATAAACAGCGTGCGCAAATTACCGGGCTTTGTGAGCAGAGCCGCCGTTTTGGTTCAGTCTGCACCGGTGCGCTTTTGCTGGCGCAAACAGGTTTGTTAAGCGGCAAGAAAGTGACTACCCACTGGTCTGCTTCCGCGCTTTTAGCGGCCCGTTATCCGGACACCGACGTGACCGCTGATGCGCTATACGTAATGGACGGTGCGCTGCGTACGGCCGCAGGCGTGACCTCAGGGTTAGATCTTGCCCTGCGTCTGGTGGAGGAGGACCTGGGACGAGAGGTGGCGCAGGACGTTGCGGCAAATCTGGTGATGTTTTTTAAGCGTCCCGTCAATCAGAACCATTTTATCCGCGAGCAAAAAACGTCGCTCAGCGGGCGAAGCGCGCTTCAGGATCTTCAGCGTTGGACGATAGCCCATCTTACAGAAGTGGCAACGGTGCAGCAGATGGCGGCACATATTCATCTCAGCGTGAGGCATTTAACCCGACTGTTTCATCAGGAGCTTCAGCTAACGCCGGGTGAGTGGCTGGAGGCCGAAAAGGTAGCGAAGGCGAGACAGTTGCTGGAATCCGGCGAGCTGCCGGTGAAAGCGATACCCGCCGCCAGCGGTTTCTCAGGCATAGATACATTGCGACGGGCCTTCGTGCGCCGAATGGGCATGACGCCCGCCGCGTACAGGAAACTATGCTAGACGCTAAACGTTCGGGAACGTAATGCTGTTGCCCGGCGCTTCGCGGTGCAGGTGGATAAAGTTCAGGTGGCGTTCGTACTGATCGAGAATGTCGATGATCACCTGTTCTTTGCTGTAGTCCATCAGGTCGTTGCCCTGACTGCCCTCAAGCAGGAAGGTTTCCAGCCGGTAATAGGTCGATTTACCGCTACGGGCGCGGTAGGTAAAGCCCGGCACCGAGTATTTCTGCGGCCAAATCTGGTAGACAAAGTTCTGTTCGTCGCCCATATGTACCCGCAGCTCAAGGTGCCCCAGCTTTTCGTCCGGCTGCGGGGGTTCAACAGAAAGCTCAACGTTGGCCCCACGAAGTTCCAGTTCGTGTGAAACCTCTTCCATCGCCGGGTAGCAGACGGTGTCCATCATCCTTTGGGTATAGCGCGTGCCGGGGTAATTCATCAGGCGCGATAGCCGTTTTTTCCAGCCCAGGCGGTCCTGCGCGCTCATCATATACGGCGCGGTGTCGCGGCTGGCGCTGACGCGACGGTAATCTTCTATTTTCAGTGATTTATACAGCCCGGCCATCACGAAAAAGATAACAAAGCTGAACGGCAGCCCCATAATCACCGTCATGTTCTGCAGCGCGGAAATGCCGTTGGTCATCAGCATCCCCATGGTCAGCAGGCCGATGGCAATGGACCAGAATATACGCAGCCAATTTGGGGCGTCGCTGTTGATGTCCTTCAGCTTTGAGGTAAAGTTCCCCAGTACCAGCGCGCCGGAGTCTGCCGAGGTGACATAAAACAGCAGGCCGGTGATCGTGGCGACAGAGGCACTAAAGGTAAAGCCTGGATACTGCGCCAGCAGACTGTAGAAGCCCCGCTCGGGATGCGCCATCGCTTCCTGAGCAAAGGTGCCGTCCCCATGGATGATTTCGTACAGCGCGCTATTGCCGAACACTGAAAGCCACAGCAGCGTAAAGGTGAAGGGAATAATCAGCGTCCCCAGCACAAACTCACGAATGGTACGCCCACGGGAAATACGCGCCAGGAACAGGCCGACAAAAGGCGACCACGCCACCCACCAGGCCCAGAAGAACAGGGTCCAGTTGTTCATCCATTCCACCGGGCGGTCAAAAGCAAAGCTGTTAAGCGTCATGCCCATAAAGCGGTTGATGTAATCCCCGACGTTCAGCACCAGCGCATTAAGCAGGAACTCGGTATTCCCCATAAACAGCACAAACAGGATCAGCCCAAGGGCCAGCGCCACGTTCAGTTCAGAAAGAATTCGAATCCCTTTATCGACGCCGGACGTCACAGAAATGGTGGCGATAATCACCGACAGCACGATCAACGCCGCTTTAGCCCCCATGCTATCCGGGATATCAAACAGCACATTCAGCCCGTAGTTAAGCTGCACAACGCCGATCCCAAGCGTGGTGGCGATGCCGAAAATCGTACCGATCACCGCCGCGATATCGACCGTATGGCCAATCGGGCCATTAATCTTCTTGCCGAAGATAGGATACAGCGCCGAACGAATCGTCAGCGGCAGGTTATAGCGATAGCTGAAGTAGCCCAGCGCGATGCCCATCAGGGCATACATCGACCAGCCGGTCAGCCCGTAGTGGAACAGCGTCCAGACCATCGCCTGGCGCGCCGCCTCCATAGTCTGTCCTGCGCCTTCCGGCGGCTGCATGTACTGCGTCACCGGTTCGGCAACGGAGAAGAACATCAGGTCGATGCCTATCCCGGCGGCAAACAGCATCGCGGCCCAGCTCAGTACGCTAAATTCGGGCTTTGACTGTTCCGGCCCGAGCTTGATGGAGCCGAAACGGGAGCAGGCGATAAACACCACAAACACGATATAGAGCGTGGCGGCGAGCAGGTAATACCAGCCGAAACGGGAGGAAACCCAGTTCAGGGTATGACCGATCAGGTTGGCTGACAGGTCGCTATAAAAAATGGTCATCAGGGAAAATAACAAAATCAGCCCGGCGGAGGTGTAAAAGACCACCGGGTTGATTTTGTCTTTTTCGCTGGTAGCAAGCGCAGTAACGGGCTTCGTCATCGATTACCTCTGATTAAGTAACGGTGACTACTCATATGAGCAGTTAAGTTTTTCTTCTGAATGCGGGTGAGATGTTTTTTTAACAAATCCATAATCAAAGTTGGGTTTCTGTAAATTAAAAAACAACATTTTATTTAAATACAACAAATTACATCCTCTTTGTTTGTGTTTGAGATACGAGGGATTCGCTATTTCCTTGCCTTTACGTAACAATTAATACACATTTTATATTGAACGTTCAATCAATAAAAGATTAAATAGATAACAATAACTGATGAATGGAGCGAGGCCATGCCCAAAAAAGGTATGCAGCCGATACGGCGGCGACAGCTGATTGACGCCACCTTAAGCGCAATAAATGAAGTAGGGATGCATGACGCGACGGTGGCGCAAATCGCCCGCCGGGCCGGGGTATCAACCGGCATCATCAGCCACTACTTCCAGGACAAGAACGGCTTGCTGGAGGCCACCATGCGGGATGTTACGACCCAGCTCCGCGATGCGGTCGTCGGCAGACTCAAGGCTTTGCCCTGCGCATCCGCAGAGCGGCGGCTGTGCGCCATCGTTGACGGAAACTTTGACGAGACGCAGACCCACAGCGCGGCGATGAAAGCCTGGCTGGCATTTTGGGCCAGCAGCATGCACCAGCCGATGCTCTACCGTCTGCAGCAGGTGAGTAGCCGCCGACTGCTGTCGACGTTAACCGCCGAATTCCGGCGCGAGCTGCCAAAGCAGGAAGCAAGGCTGGCGGGCTACGGCCTGGCCGCGCTGATAGACGGCCTGTGGCTGCGTGCGGCATTAAGCGGTAAACCGTTCGACCGCAAAGCGGCGAGCGTGCTGACAACGCAATTTATCAACCAGCATCTTGCTGTGGTGAAAAAGTAATTTAGCGAGGAGAAAACATGTCCCGATTTGGTGAACAACAGCTTTATATCGATGGGAGTTACGTTACCGCATTAAGCGGTAAAACTTTCGAGACCATCAACCCGGCTAACGGTGAAGTGTTGGCGGTCGTTCAGGCCGCAGGCCAGGAAGACGTCGAGCGTGCCGTTGCAGCCGCGAAGAAAGGGCAAAAAGCGTGGGCGGCAAAAACACCGGTTGAGCGCTCGCGTATTCTGCGCCGCGCCGTGGATATCCTGCGTGAACGCAATGATGAGCTGGCCGAACTGGAAACCCTTGATACCGGCAAAGCCTTCAGCGAAACCTCCAGCGTGGACATCGTGACCGGTGCAGACGTGCTGGAGTATTACGCCGGATTGACGACCACTCTTGAGGGGCAACAGATCCCGCTGCGCGAGAGCTCATTCGTTTACACCCGCCGTGAGCCTTTGGGCGTTGTGGCAGGCATCGGCGCCTGGAATTACCCGATTCAGATTGCTTTATGGAAGTCTGCACCCGCGCTGGCTGCAGGTAATGCGATGATCTTCAAACCGAGTGAAGTGACGCCGCTGACTGCACTCAAGCTGGCGGAAATTTTCACCGAGGCAGGTCTGCCGAATGGTGTGTTTAACGTACTGCCGGGACTTGGGGCTGAAACTGGTCAACTGCTGACCGAGCATCCAGGGATCGCCAAAGTCTCCTTTACCGGCGGCGTAGCCAGCGGCAAGAAGGTCATGGCTAATGCGGCAGGCTCCACGTTGAAGCAGGTCACGATGGAGCTTGGCGGAAAATCCCCGCTGGTTATCTTCGATGATGCCGACCTCAACCTGGCGGCCGACATTGCGATGATGGCCAACTTCTACAGTTCCGGCCAGGTGTGCACCAACGGCACACGCGTGTTTATTCCTGCCGCGCTGAAGGCCGAATTTGAGCAGAAGGTTGTTGAGCGTGTCGGCCGTATTCGCGCCGGCGACGTGATGGATCCACAAACCAATTTTGGCCCGCTGGTTAGCTTCCCGCACCGTGAAAACGTCCTGCGCTACATCGAATCCGGGCGTGAAGAGGGTGCTACGCTGCTGTGTGGCGGCGACAAACTGCGCGGTGAGCAGTTTGATAGCGGAGCATGGGTTGCGCCGACCGTGTTCACCGACTGCCGCGATGAGATGCAAATCGTACGCGAAGAGATCTTCGGGCCGGTGATGTCCATCCTCAGCTATGACTCTGAGGAGGACGTTATTCGCCGCGCCAACGCCACGGATTACGGCCTGGCGGCAGGTGTTGTGACGAACGATCTCACCCGTGCGCACCGCGTTATTCATCAGCTTGAAGCCGGGATTTGCTGGATCAATACCTGGGGCGAGTCCGCGGCAGAAATGCCGGTCGGCGGCTACAAGCATTCGGGCATTGGCCGTGAAAATGGCCTGATGACCCTGCAAAGCTACACGCAAGTTAAGTCAATCCAACTGGAGATGGGCACCTATCAGTCAATCTTTTAACCCCACCTGAGGAGGATGAATGGAATTTGATTACATCATTATTGGAGCGGGATCCGCAGGTAATGTATTAGCTGCACGTTTAACGGAAGATCCAAAGACTACCGTCCTGCTGCTTGAGGCAGGCGGCCCGGATTACCGCTTTGATTTTCGCACTCAAATGCCCGCGGCGCTGGCGTTTCCGCTACAGGGCAAGCGCTACAACTGGGCGTATGAAACCGATCCGGAGCCGTTTATGAATCACCGCCGCATGGAGTGCGGACGCGGCAAAGGACTGGGCGGCTCGTCCCTGATTAACGGCATGTGCTACATCCGCGGCAACGCGATGGATCTCGACAACTGGGCGTCGATGCCAGGGCTGGAGAACTGGAGCTATCTGGACTGCCTGCCGTACTACCGCAAAGCGGAAACCCGCGATATCGGCCCGAACGATTATCACGGCGGCGAAGGCCCTGTGTCCGTCACCACGCCTAAGCAGGGCAATAATCCGCTGTTTCACGCGATGATTGAGGCGGGCGTCGAGGCGGGCTATCCGCGTACCGACGATCTCAACGGTTACCAGCAGGAAGGCTTTGGGCCGATGGACCGCACCGTGACGCCAAAAGGCCGCCGCGCCAGTACCGCCCGTGGCTATCTCGATGAGGCAAAGCAGCGAGAAAACCTGACCATCGTGACGCACGCAACCACCGATCGCATTATCTTCGATAATTTGCACGCCGTTGGCGTGGAATACCTGGTGAACGACAGCACGGTGCATTCCGTGGCGAAAGCACGCAAAGAAGTTCTGCTGAGCGCAGGCGCGATTGCTTCGCCGCAGATCCTGCAGCGTTCCGGGGTAGGTGACGCCGCATTCCTGGCAAGCCTGGAAATTCCTGTTGTTCATGACCTGCCGGGTGTAGGCGAGAACCTTCAGGATCACCTGGAAATGTACCTGCAGTACGAATGCAAAGAGCCGGTATCGCTATACCCGGCGCTGCAATGGTACAACCAGCCCAAAATCGGTGCGGAGTGGTTGTTCAACGGCACCGGCGTAGGGGCAAGTAACCAGTTTGAAGCGGGCGGGTTTATCCGCAGCCGCGAAGAGTTCAGCTGGCCGAACATTCAGTACCACTTCCTGCCGGTGGCGATTAACTACAACGGCTCGAACGCGGTGAAAGAGCACGGCTTCCAGTGCCACGTGGGTTCTATGCGTTCGCCGAGCCGTGGCCGCGTGAAGCTTGCCTCACGGGACCCGCATGAGCATCCAAGCATTCTGTTCAACTATATGTCTCACGAACAGGACTGGCAGGAGTTCCGCGACGCCATCCGCATTACGCGCGAAATCATGCAGCAGCCTGCGCTGGATAAATATCGTGGGCGCGAAATCAGCCCGGGCGTTGACTGCCAGACGGACGAGCAGCTGGATGAGTTTGTGCGTAACCATGCAGAAACCGCTTTCCACCCGTGCGGCAGCTGTAAAATGGGGCACGACGAAATGGCCGTGGTAGATGAACAAGGGCGAGTTCACGGCCTGCAGGGGCTACGTGTGGTAGATGCTTCTATCATGCCGCAAATCATTACCGGCAACCTGAACGCCACCACCATTATGATTGGCGAAAAAATTGCCGATGCCATTCGCGGTAACGCCCCATTACCGCGCAGTAGCGCACGCTACTATAGAGCGGAACAGGCGCCGGTGAGAAAAGAGCCGGTCCGCAAAATTCAGTAACCATTAAAGGCCAGTAAAACTGGCCTTTCTTTTGCCCGGCGCTTGCCCGATCCCCTTGTGAAGCAGTAAAACTACTGCTCAACAACAAAAAGGAGAATCACCGTGCCGCATATCGAAATCAAATGTTTTCCACGTGACCTTACCGAAGAGCAAAAGCAGGCCGTTGCCAGCGAAATGTGTGACGTGCTGAAAAAGCACTTCGGCTCGAAGGACGAGTCGCTGTCCGTGGCGCTGAAGATGATTGAACAGTCGCGCTGGAAAGAAGAAGTCTGGGACACGCAGATCGCGCCCGAGATGGACGCGCTGCTTAAGAAGCCGGGCTACAGTCTGTAAGTGAGATAAAAGGTGACAATGTCACCTTATGCATAGCGGATTATCGTAAAACCTTCGCTTTCATCCGGCGCAACGAAGTAGCGGGTAATCAAATCAAACTGCGCGTCCGTAGCGGCAAAATCGTGAGTTCCGCTGCTGTTGCGGGCGCGCAATCTCTCCCGACAAACGTCATCAGGCACGTCCAGATAGTGCAGGCGGTTATCTACCCCAGCCTGGTCAATCAGCGTTTTCATCCACTGCCGGTTTGCCAGCGTGTTGGCTGGGAAATCGAGCACCACCGACAGCCCGCTCCTCAACAGGGAAACGAGATGCGGCGTCAGCGCGTTTTTCAGCTTGCCGGAGCACGCCACGTAGTCCGCCACGCTCTGCATCTGCTCGCCATAAAGCGCGGCAAGCCAGCGGTCTTCACTGACCAAAATAGTATTGGGCGTTGCCATAAGCTTTGCGCTTAGCGTGGATTTACCGGCGGCGATTTTGCCGCATAAGAGGTGAAGCGTGGGTCTATGGGGAGAAGTTGACATCTCTGCCTCAGGGTAAGGGTTATGTCTGCACTAATCTCTACCTGCGGAGCGAAAGATACAACTGGTAAAAATGGCGGGTCAGGCGAAGACCCGCCAGAGTGTTACTTCAGCTTCGTCCAGTAGGTGCCCGTTTCCTTCACGGCCATGAAATGCTGATTTATTTCATCCAGCGTTTGCTGCGGATCCATATCCGCAAACAGCTGAGGGTGGAAAGTTTTGGCAAAGAACTCAACGTCCAGCAGGTGCCACGGCGAGAGGTAGAAGTTATGCCATACCGCCCAGGCTTTTCCGTTCTGAATAGCGTTCAGATTCGAAATCACTTTCTGCTGGCTAAGCACCTCGGTAAAACTTTGCCGTGCCTGAGTCGCCGTCACCTCGGACCCTAACTGCAGCCTGCCTTTTTGATCCGGCCCGGCGCTGCCGGTCGCAATGTAAATATCCGGGTTCACCGTCAGCAGCGCCTCCGGGGAAATCTTGCCATAAACGCCGGGGAAGCGGCTGACGGCGATATTGTCGCCGCCCGCAAAGGCCAGTAGATCCGCCAGGTTGCCGCGCCCGACGGTGGTACAGCAGTCGCTTTTATCGCCTAAATGCAGTTGTAGCATGACCGTCGGCTTAACGGGTTTTGCCTCTGCTAAGCGTTTGGAAATCTTCTCCATATGCTGACGGTAGAAGGCGATAAATTTCTCCGTTTTCGGCTGGTCGTTTAGCGCCTCCCCAAGAATACGCAGGCTCGGGACGGTGTTATTCAGCTGATCGACGCGAAAATCGACGTAGATCACCGGGATATGCGCCTGCGTCAGTTGGGCAAGAAAGCTCTCATGGTTGCTCTCTTTTTTGGCGTAGATCGGCAGAATCACCAGATCCGGGTGCAGGGCGATAACTTTCTCGACGCTTATCTGCGAGAAGTTGTTGTTGCCGATAACCGGAATGTTTCCGATCTCCGGGAAGGCCGCCGTGTAACGGTTCCAGGTCTGCGGATCCAGACGCTGCAAATCCGCAGGCCAGCCCACAACGCGCTTCGCCGGGTTACCGTCCTCCACAAGTGCGAGGGTATAGATCATCCGACTTTCGCCGACCACCAGGCGCTGTGGGTTATCCGGGACTTCAACCTTACGCTGCAGGATATCGGTAATCGTTTTGGCCTGACTGCTGGCGCTGAGCGCCAGCAGAGCCGCAAGTAACAGCGACTTTTTCATCTCAGAAATCCACGCTGGCGGAGAGATAAACGGTGCGGGGTTCGCCTTCAATAACGCGCAGGTTACCGGCGCTGGACTCGTAGTACTCGCGGTCAAACAGGTTTTTGACGTTCAGCTTCAGCTCGGTATTTTTGCCGACCAGCTTGCTGTCCCAGGCCACAAACGCGTCCGCCACGGTGTAAGCCGGCATGGTGAAGCTGTTTTCCGGGTCGCCCGCACGGCTGCCGACATAGCGCCCGCCGCCGCCCAGACGTAATTCACCCGGCAACCAGGAGAAACGCAGGGTATGGCTGAGGTAGAGGCCGCCCATGGTCGTTGGGGCGTTCACCAGACGGTTGCCGACGTTCACCGGGTTAATATCGTCTTCAACGATCTCGGTTTTGTCGTAGCTGTAGTTTGCCGTCAGGTACCAGTCCTCGGCAATTTCGCCGTTGAGATCTAGTTCCGCGCCGGTAGAGCGCGCTTTCGGGATGTTGCGCGTAACGCCATTGATAAACACCGACATGTCTTTTTCATCAATGCGGTAGAGCGCCAGGCTGCTGGTAAGGCGTGGTGACATCTGCCATTTTGCGCCCACTTCCCAGGTGGTGCCTTTTTCGGTGGAGGCGACGTTGCCGTTATCGTCGGTTTGTGTCGAGGGCGTAAAGGATTTGCTGTAGCTGCCGTACAGTGAAACGTCCGGAACGATTTTGTACACCAGGCCCATCTGCGGCAGAAAAGCATTGCCCCGGTCTTCAAGCGTGGTCTTCGGTTTGATCCAGCCCGAGCTGGAGGTTTGGGTGTAACGCTGAAGGCGACCGCCCAGCACGGCTATCCATTGGTCAGTCAGGTGAATGCTGTCTTTCGCAAACAAAGAGCGGCTGTAGAGGTTGGTGCGCAGGTTGCTGTTGGAATCGCTGTAAGTACTGCTGTTGGTAATCGGCGCTTCGCCGTACACCGGGTTATTCATATTGAAGGTTTTCGACACCTTGCCACGGTACGAATTCTTCTTATAGGTTTCGTTTTGCTCGTAGTCCGCGCCCAGGGTGATGTCATGCGTCATGCCCAGCAGTTCCGGGCTCCCGCTAATATCCCATGAAGCGTAATCGGTTTGATGGTTAAAGCCACGGTTTGCATCCGCGCGGCGGGAGACAATACCGCTGTTAGGATCGACCGCCGTCGCGCGAACTTCGTTGCTGTCGTAGCGGCGCTGCATCCAGGCATAGCTCAGGTTGGTTTCCCAGGTGTCATCCAGCTTGTACGAATAGTGGGTCGTCAGGCGTTTGTTCTTGCCCCAGGCGTGGTTGGCGTAATCGTCGATGCGGCGATTGTAAGGGATGTTCAGCGGCTGGCCGTTGATAAACGCCGTGCCACGGTCGTAAGGAATGTCGAACTTATATTCCACGTAGCTGATGTTGAAAGAGGCTTTATCGCCGTACCAGCTCAGGGAGGGGGCTATCAACGTGTGCTCATCGGTGCCGAAGTTGCGCCAGTAGTCTTCGTGCTGGCGTTCAGCCACCAGGCGGAAGGCGAAACCGTTGCCGAGCGGGCCGGTCACGTCGACCATGCCGGAGCCGCCGCCGTGGCTGCTGCTGGTGCCGCTGACGTGGGTGTTCCAGGTGTACTGTGGTTTTTTGCTGACGAGGTTAATCACGCCGCCGGGGTTCAGGATGCCGTAAAGCAGGGAGGCTGAGCCTTTCAGCACCTCAACATGATCGATGCTGGAGTCCATTGCCAGGCCCTGGTTGCTGCGCACTCCGTCAATAAATATTGAGCCGTCGCTGTTGGAGCCAAATCCGCGTTTTACAAAACCGTCCTCGATACCGCCCAGGGTATTGCTCTGCGTGACGCCGCTGACGAACTTCATCGCGTCATTAACCGAGGTAACCGCGTAATCGTCAATGACCTGAGGCGTCACCACGCTAACGGACTGGGGGATTTCGCTGCGCGGCGTTTTACTGCGCGAGGCGATGGTGGCGTCATCCTGGGTATAGCTGGTCAGTGAGCCGTCCGGGTTGGCGTTGGCAACGACCGTCAAGGTGTCTTCTTTAGGCTTATCGGCCGCAAAAGTCGGTGCGCCGATAATGAAGGTTGAAATGATGAGTAATTTTGAATTAATAAGTGCCTGGCGAACGAAAGTAGAACCCAATGGAATGCGAGTCATGGTGTTTATTATCTTTACTGAAACGATTTTATAATGGGAATTGAGATGATAATGACAATAATTAGCATTTACAATATTAACTCTGCTTACATAATTACTGGTTTTTTATCCAAAATCCTGATGATTTAGCGGGGGATATGCAGAAAAAAGAGAGGATCGCGGGACGAGCGTCCCGCGTGAATGCGAAGGGGGTTATCCGACTTCCGGCAGCAGGCCGACGGTAATCAGGCCCTGAATCACGATAACCGCGATACCGCAGGCGAAGACCAGCGCGAGCAGGGGTTTGCCGCCCGCAACTCGCCAGGCTGCATCGACGTGCTGCTTACGGCTCTGCCACACCAGCATGGAAGGCACCAGCAGGGCAAGCACCGCCAGCGCAACACCCGCATAGCCCAGCGCCATCACAAAGCCCTGCGGGTAAAACAGCGCAAAGACCAGTGGCGGCAGGAAGGTCATCAGCCCGGTTTGCAGGCGGCCAGAAGCCTTGCGGTTGCGGGCAAAGAGGTCACCCAGGTAGTCGAACAGCCCCAGGGAAACACCAAGGAACGACGTGGCTAGCGCGAAATCTGCAAACAGATGCACCGCCAGCTCCACGTGCGGGGTGGCCACAACCTGACGAACAACCTGCAGGAATCCGTTAAGTCCCGAGTGTTCGGCCATCAGCCCGGTAAAGGTAGCGGAGTCAATCGCGCCGAGGGTGGCGAGCTGCCAGAAGATATAGGCCACCAGCGGAATAGCGCTCCCTACGATAAACACCCAGCGCAGTTTGCGAATATTGCCGTTCATATAGCTGACAATGCTCGGTACGCTACCGTGGAAACCAAAAGAAGTGAAGATCACCGGGATAGCGGAAAGCGCCAGCCCCTTTTCAACCGGTAGCGTCAGCAGGTTGGTATGATGGATGTGCGGCATCATTAGCGCCAGCATCACGACCAACAGGATAATTTTGGCGCTAAACAGGACGCGGTTAAACATGTCCACCATATGGGTGCCCACACAGACGATCCCGCCCGCCACTACGGTAAACAAAAGCACGCCGGAGGTAGCCGGGACGTTGACAGAAAACCACTGGCTAAGGCTTGCGGCCAGGAGTTCACCCGCGCCGCTGATGTAGGCCGCCGTGAGGGCATACATCAGGAACAGCATGCTAAAACCGGTTAACCACTGTCCAGGGCGACCGAGATAGCGCCGGGCGAGGGTGCCAAGGCCGGTATCCGCCGAGACGTGCTGATAGACTTCTACCAGCAGCAGCGCGGTGTAACACATCAACCCCCAAAGACCGACGAGCATCAGCAGCGTGACGCCAAACCCTACCCCCGCCGACGCCAACGGCATTGCCAGCATTCCTGCGCCAATTGTGGTTCCCGCCACGATGAAAACACTGCCAAGAGTCCTGTTCTTCACGCTTCCCTCTGAATTTACGAAGAGCTGTATGCAATTATGCCGCGCAGGGTAAGGGAAAACCTCAGGTGCGTCAAATGAGGGTTACGCGGTGTGTATCATTATGTTTACGATTTAGATTCACCGTTCGTGACGTTGTCACGTAATAAAATTAAACCATTCAATACTTGCCAGGTCATGGGAATCTCAGGCTTTATGAATATAAATATTAATAATAACTAATCTCTTTCTCATGGAGAGCATAAATAAATGAAAGCAAGTTTTGTTATGACAGGGTTACTGCTCGCTTCGGCTGGCTGCGGGGCAACAACGTATCCCATCACGGTTACCGATATGGACAACCAGCGCATCACTATCGAAAAAGAGCCGCAGCATGTCATTTTGCAGGACGGGCGCGACATCCTTTCACTGGCGCTGCTGGACCGCGAAGATCCGTTCAGGCGCGTTGTCGCGTGGAATAACCTGCCGAAAAAGCAGGATACCCAAACCTGGGACGTGCTGAAACGTAAGTGGCCAGAAGCGACCAAAATTATCGATATGGGCTTTAGCGATCAAGGGGAAGTAAACCTGGAGAGCGTACTGGCTCAGCAGCCGGATATCATGATCGCCCAACTACGAGCCAAACCGGCGCTGGAGCAGACCGGGGTAATCAAATCGCTGAAAAAACTGAATATTCCGGTGGTGTTCGTGGATTACGAACTGCACCCGGTTGAAAATACCGCCCGCAGCGTCACGCTACTCGGCACCGTGCTGAACCAGGAAAAACGCGCGAAAGAGTACACCGACTACTACCAGCAGCATATGGCCCACATCCAACAGGTGGCTGCCGGGGTTAAAAACAAGCCGAATGTGTTTATCGAACCTATTGCCGGTAATACAGAGAACTGCTGCTTCACCCACGGCCATAACGGATGGGGTGCGCTGGTCGAAGCCGTTGGCGGTAAGAACATCGGTTCCACGCTACTGCCCGGCAGCGCGGGCTTTGTGCCAATGGAGCAGATTATCGCCATGAAACCGGACGTCTATATCATGTCTGGCTCTAAACGGCCAAACCCGAGCGTTCTGCCGTTTGGCTATGGCGGTACGCCGCAGGACGTTACCGCAACCTTCGATAAGCTGATGACCCGCCCAACGTTCCAAAGCATTGAGCCGGTGAAAGAGGGCAAGGTTTACGGGGTGTATCACCACTTCTATAACCACCCGTATAACATTATCGGCATGGAAATTCTGGCTAAAGACCTCTATCCGCAAAAGCTGCAGGATCTCGACCCAACGGCCGATTACCACCAGATCATTACTCGCTTTACCCAGATACCGGACGATTCTATTCTGCTGAGTTATTCGTTTAAAAAGCAGTAAGCTTTTATCTTTATATTCTCGTATAATTTAATAGCGTAACAAAATCCAGTTCTGATAAATCAGCGCTGGATTTTTACTTGTTAGATTAATCTGCCCTATGGTTATCCATGGATTCATTTTCCAAATTAATATTCAGGAAAAATAATTCTATTGCTTAAACTTTATTATTGACAAATCACGCTGTACTTTGATATTAATTTTAAATATCTTCATTGGCTTTCATATAATTTGTCAAATTATATTATTAACGTTCCAAATGATTATGAATTTATCAATATTCATACAATTAATGAATGAATTAATATCCAAGTGAATAGTTATGAGATGTCTCTGGATACATTAGGGGAACAGTTATATCATGGACTTTTTGAGGCTTTTTCATCCAATGGATGGACTTCACTATGTTATATTTTTTACCACTGACAATATAGAATACAAAATAAGGCTGGGAAACAGGCTCATACGTATGTTCGAAGTGGGCATTGCTGTTTCTTTCTTTTTCTATATATTCCAAAAGGATGAGCGGTTTTTTTGGTTATCATCCATGATAGTAAATTTTATTTTACTTATTATCTTTAAAATCAGCATGCTTCCTTATTAGTTGAATTAATTAACAATCAATGATCATATATTGTCATGTAGATATTTTTATACAAAGGAGAAATATTATGCGTGAGTTATTCAGCAAAGAAATGGAAATAGTTTCAGCAGCAGGTGTAGTTACTGATGATCCGAGGGTGGAAAATGTCATGAATAACTTTGATGATCTATGTGAAATAGGCGAAAACGCAGCTAAGGGGATCCCGGCAAGTCACTTATCTGAAAGCATTAACATTGCGAAAGATACAGTGCATGATGCTGTAAATCTTATGGATACCATTTACACGCAGTTATTCTACAATATAGATAAATGGTTTGGCTAACACTGGGAGATCCTATTCTGCTGAGTTATTCCTTTAAAAAGTAGTAAACTTTTATCGTTATACTCCCTTATGATTTAATAGCGTAACGAAATCCAGTTTTGATAAATCAGGGCTAGACTTTTACTTATTCATGTCATTGATGAATACATTTCTCACATTCACTCTTGTTTTAATATGTTAAGAAACACACCCTTATTGCTTACGGGTTTATTATTGACAAATAACATTGGGCTTTGTTATTACTTTGAGTGTTATTTTTATTGATTGCGCCCGGAGTTTTAGGAATGATTACTTACGGATAAAAGTGGATGGATTATGGATTACTGGTTAAGACCCACCCGTCTCTCAAGTGTGCTCGAGTTTTTTGCTACTGAAAATATCTCTCGAAAAATATTTCTGGGAACCATGCTTACGAATACATGTGAAATTTTTTTAATAATTTCCATAATGATTTTTATTTTTTCTGAAAAGAACAGAGCAGCGAGTTCGCTTTCAATAATGGTAAATTTAATAATATGGTTGATAATAAAAATCAGCATACCTAAAGGGGTGTAAAAATCATATCATCAATAATGATAAATAACACTTTGCTTATGAAATATCATATCCCATCCCCACAACCCAAAATTCATAATACCGTGTCAATTATCGACAGTATGAATATGATTAGAAAATCTATATTTTATAACCAAGATATTAGTGGCAATAGTACTCTTGCCATGTGGCTATTTTATACAAAAGGATAAATACTATGCGTGAATTATTCAGCAAGGAAATGGAAATGGTTTCAGCGGCGGGTTTAGTTACTGACGATCCAAGAGTAGAAGAGGCGATGCGTGATTTTGATATACTATGTGGTATTGGCGAAGCCGCAACTGAAGGAATTAAAGGTAGCCATTTATCTGAAAGTATTAGCACGGCAAAAAAAACCGTGCATGAAGCGGTAAATCTTATGGATGCCATTTACACGCAGCTATTCAATAATATAAATAAATGGTTTAGCTAACTAAGTAGCCCTAAGCCTGATATATCAGGCTTAGGGTTGATGAAAATATCATTATGATAGAATTTATTACTTTTCTTATGAGCGACGATCCATCCATAAAATCTAGTTATGGAAAACGCTTTACAAACATATATGACCTTTTTGTTATTCTTATTATTTGGGCCATGATCCGTGAACCTGAACAACGTATCAATTTGATTATCCTGTTACTCATCGTCTCTGCGATTACGCTTTATATCATGAACAGAATGCCGTAATTTTAGCTCAAAAAGTTGATAAATATATTTACATGAGCACTTTATCAAAGGTAATCCAATTTGTATAGAAAGGACGCACTGGAAAGCAGAAAGCATAAATGGCAGGGGCGTGCGATTTTACTGCCTGGCATCCCGGCATGGATAATCGCTGCCGGTTGTATGCTATTTATCACTACATTTCTTGTGTTTGTGATAACCGGTAGTTACACAAGGCGTGTAAACGTCAGCGGTGAGATCACAACGCTGCCTCGTACAGCGAATATCTATTCAGCCGTGCAGGGTGTTGTGGTGAAACAGTTTGTTCGGGAAGGGCAAACGGTACGAAAAGGCGATCCTATTTATCAAATCGATATCAGTAAGAGTAGCCTTAACGGCGTGTTTAGCGAAAACAAGAAAAAAGATATTCAAAACCAACTGGCTCGCGTAGATAACATCATCTCAGGACTGGCGGACAGTAAAAAGGTTACGCTGAAAGCGCTTGATAAACAGCGTCTGGAGTACAGCAGTGCCTTTATCAGCTCCTCGGCTATTTTAAAAAAGGCTGAGGAAGGTATAAAAATAATGAAAACTAACATGGATAATTACCAAAAGTACCATGCAAAAGGGTTGATTAATAAGGACCAGCTGATTAGCCAAACCGCGCTTTATTACCAACAGCAAAACAACCTCCTCACGCTAAATGCTCAAAATGTACAACATGCTCAGCAAATAACCAATCTTGAAAGCCAGCTTCAAACCCAGGCCGCAGAGTTTGATAATCGAATTTATCAGATGGAGCTTCAGCGCTTCGAACTACAGAAAGAACTTACCGGAATGGACGTCAGCGAAGAGATTATTGTTCGGGCTCTGACCGGGGGTGAGGTCGACTCTATGAGCGTGACCGTAGGGCAAATGGTAAATACCGGCGATAGCCTGCTGCAAATCATTCCGGAAAATATAGCCGGTTACTATCTTGTTGCCTGGATACCTAACGATGCGGTTCCGTATATCAAAGTTGGCGACCCGGTTAATATCCGCTATGAGGCATTTCCTGCTGCTAAATTTGGCCAGTTTCCGGCGGTAATAACCATGATATCTAAAACCCCGGCATCGCCTCAGGAGATGATGACCTATCAGGCCGCGCCGGGAGCGCCCGCTACGCCGGTTCCCTGGTTTAAAGTCACGGTTAAGCCGAATAAACAGGCTATTACCTATGAGGGGAAATCGCGCTCTTTAACAAACGGTATGAAAGCGCAGAGTACGCTTTTTCTGGAAAAAAGGAGGATTTACCAATGGATGCTCGCACCATTTTACGACATGAAGCACAGCGCAACAGGGCCGGAAAATGAACGAGGATAGTATCAGGACGTTATTTCATCAGCTGGATCTGAAATGGCGTCGGCGTGTGCCTGTTGTTCATCAAACCGAATCCTCTGAATGCGGACTGGCCTGCCTGGCAATGGTATGTGGGCATTACGGCAAAAATATTGACCTGATTTCACTACGCCAACAATTTAATCTCTCTGCCCGGGGAACCTCGCTGGCAGGGCTCAGCGAAATAGCGGGCCAACTGGAGATGGCTAGCAGGGCGCTGTCTTTGGAGCTGAATGAGCTTTCCGCATTAAAAACGCCTTGTATCATCCACTGGGACTTTAACCATTTTGTGGTGCTGATCGGCGTAAAACATAACCGTTACGTGATCCACGATCCTGCCAGAGGGCGCAGAACGATCGGTTTAGCCGAAATGTCGCGCTATTTCACCGGCGTAGCACTTGAAGTCTGGCCCGGCAGCCAATTTACGCAACGTACGGTTAAGCACCGGATAAGCCTCAAGACGCTTATTAGCAGTATATATGGCATAAAAAGTACGCTAACCAAAATTTTCTGTTTGTCATTAATCATCGAGACCATCAATCTTATTCTGCCTGTTGGTACTCAGCTTGTTATGGACCATGCTATTCCCGCCGGAGACAAGGGATTGCTTACCCTTATTTGCCCTGCATTGGTCTTCTTTATTTTGCTGCGGGCCTCGGTAAGCCTGCTTCGCGCCTGGTCCTCACTGGTGATGGCAACCCTAATTAACGTGCAATGGCAGTCTGGTCTGTTTAATCACCTTTTAAAGCTACCGTTAAGCTATTTTGAACGCCGTAAGTTGGGGGATATACAATCCAGATTTGGATCACTGGATACATTACGGAGCACGTTTACCACCAGCATAACGGGCGCCATCATGGATGGGATCATGGTTCTCGGCGTTCTGATTATGCTGGCGCTTTATGGTGGATTTCTGACCTGGGTCGTACTGGGCTTTACGGCTATCTATGTTCTTATTCGTCTGCTGACCTATGGATATTACCGCCAGCTTTCTGAGGAGAATCTGGTCAGGGGAGCGCGAGCAAACTCTTATTTCATGGAAACGCTGTACGGCATTGCCACTGTAAAAATCCAGGGCATGGCGACAAGACGCGGTAAACACTGGCTCAACCTGAAAATAGAGGCCATCAACTCGGGAATTAAAATCACCAAAATGGATCTGTTGTTCGGCGGGATGAATACGCTTGTTGCCGCCAGCGATCAGGTCGCCATTTTATGGTTAGGTGCCGGCCTCGTCATCGACAATCAAATGACCATCGGGATGTTCGTGGCGTTTGGCGCTTTTCGTGCGCAGTTTTCAGACAAGGTGGCATCGCTGACGGGTTTTCTGTTGCAGCTAAGAATGATGAGTTTGCATAACGAACGTATCGCCGACATCGCATTACACCAACAAGAGGCGGAAAAACCGGCGCTGGCTATAACAGCAGCAATGCAGCCGGTGACGTTAGAAGCCGTTGACCTTGGTTACCGCTATGACAGCCAGAGCACGCCGGTGTTCAGCGGCCTGACATTTTCCATTGCAGCCGGGGAGAGCGTTGCCATTACCGGCGCGTCCGGCGCCGGGAAAACCACGTTAATGAAAGTATTATGTGGGTTGTTTGAACCTGACGCAGGAAAAGTTATTGTTAATGGCGCGGATATCCGCCAGATAGGCATCAATAATTATCATAAGTTAATCGCCTGTGTGATGCAGGATGACCGATTATTCTCCGGCTCTATTCGGGAGAACATCGTTGGCTTTACGACGCAGGACGACGAAAACTGGATGATCGAGTGCGCCCAAGCCAGCAATATCCACGAGACTATAATGAAAATGCCGATGGGCTACGAAACCCTGATAGGCGAACTGGGTGAGGGGCTTTCAGGAGGACAGAAGCAGCGAATATTTATTGCCCGTGCGCTCTATCGCAAGCCGGGAATTCTATTTATGGATGAAGCAACCAGTTCGCTGGATGTGGAAAGCGAGCATTTCGTTAGCCAGGCAATTAAAAAACTGAATATCACCAGAATCATCATTGCCCATCGGGAAACGACTCTGGCAACTGTCGATAGATGTCTTACCCTGACGCAATAAAAACCCGCCAGTTGGCGGGTTTTTATTTAACGAAGTGAAATCAGATAGACGTCCGACGGTAGTCGCGGTATTCCGGCCGCCAGAAATTATCGTCAATCGCCTGCTTCAGCGCTTCAGCGGAAGTGACGACCGCAACGCCTTGCTGTTGAGCAATCTTCGCTACCGCGTAGGCGATAGCGCGCGACACTTTCTGAATATCTTTCAGCTCCGGCAACACCATTCCTTCACCGTTAATCAACAGCGGAGAGTGCTGTGCCAGCGACTCGCTTGCCGCCATCAGCATCTCGTCGGTAATACGGGACGCTCCGGAAGCAATCACCCCCAGGCCAATACCCGGGAAGATGTAGGCGTTGTTACACTGGGCGATAGGATACGTTTTGTCTTTCCAGCTCACCGGCGCAAACGGGCTGCCGGTGGCCACCAACGCGGCGCCGTCGGTCCAGGTAATGATGTCCTGCGGCGTCGCTTCCACGCGGGAGGTTGGGTTAGACAGCGGCATCACGATTGGGCGCGGGCAGTGCTTGTGCATTTCGCGAATAATTTCTTCAGTGAACAGGCCCGTTTGACCAGAAACGCCGATAAGAATATTAGGCTTCGCGTTACGCACCACGTCCAGCAGAGAGATTGCCTCGTTTTCCAGATCCCAGCCGGACAGGCTTTCGCGGCTCTGAACCAGTTTAGTCTGGAAGGAGAGCAGGTTCGGCATGTTGTCGGTCAGCAGGCCGAAGCGGTCGACCATAAACACGTTGCTACGGGCGGCTTCTTCGCTCAGCCCTTCGCGCTGCATCTGAGCGATGATTTGCTCGGCGATGCCGCAGCCCGCAGAGCCCGCGCCCAGGAAGACGATCTTCTGTTGGTTAAGCTGGCTGCCTGCCGCGCGGCTGGCGGCGATAAGCGTACCCACGGTAACCGCCGCTGTGCCCTGAATATCATCGTTGAACGAGCAAATCTCGTCACGATAGCGGGTGAGCAACGGCATCGCATTTTTCTGCGCGAAGTCTTCAAACTGCAGCAGCACGTCCGGCCAGCGGTGGCGAACGGCCTGAATAAACTCATCGACAAATTCGTAGTACTCGTCGCCGGTGATTCGTGGGTGACGGGAGCCCATATACAGCGGATCGTTCAGCAGCTGCTGATTATTGGTGCCCACATCCAGCACGACAGGCAGGGTATAGGCCGGGCTGATCCCGCCGCAGGCGGTGTACAGCGAAAGCTTACCGATAGGGATGCCCATACCGCCGATACCCTGGTCGCCGAGGCCGAGAATACGTTCGCCGTCGGTTACCACGATAACTTTAATATTGTGGTTTGGGACGTTCTGCAGAATATCATCCATATGATGGCGGTTTTCATAGTTGATAAACACACCGCGTGAACGACGATAAATTTCGGAGAAGCGTTCGCAGGCAGCGCCGACGGTTGGGGTGTAGATAACCGGCATCATCTCTTCAAGATGATTCTCTACCAGGCGGTAGAACAGCGTTTCGTTGGTGTCCTGGATGTTACGCAGGTAAATGTGCTTATCAATTTCGGTTTTGAAGCCCTGGTATTGGATCCAGGCGCGTTCCGCTTGTTCTTCGATGGTTTCAACCACTTCCGGCAGCAGGCCAAGCAGGTTGAAGTTGCGGCGCTCTTCGATGCTAAAAGCGCTGCCTTTATTGAGTAGGGGGAATTCAAGTAAAACAGGTCCGGCGTAAGGAATATAAAGCGAGCGATGTTTTTTTGGTTTGATGTCCATGTGCATACTCTTTTTTTGACGTAATGTCTTGCCCGTAAGGCTCATTCGGTGAGTTGTCGCGCGATATTATGGCACAGCGGTTTCGCATCTGACACCGCCAGGCCAAGAACTTTGGTTACACAAGTCCCCAAACCCCCGGTAATATTGTTTCGGAACGTGCCTGAAATAGCTAAATCGATTTAGCCACAAATGCCTATGGAAAGGCATCGCCTGTTTATTTAAACGCCATGGGCACGGTTAAAAACGGGCGGCTTTTAAGCTTGTTTTTTTGACTTTTAAACACCATGTTTAGCGCAGGTCAAAATGCCACATGCAATAAAAGAGCGGATCCGAAACTTACAATATAAGGGAATATGACAATGCAAACCTTTCGCTATCCGGCAGGAACGCTTCATTCTACGGGGGACAGCCGCGCTGAAAACGCCAATTTGTTTGATATTGTTATTGATACGCCGCGCCTGACGCTTTCTCCACCTATACCAACGGATGCCCCGGCGCTGCTGAGCATATTTTCCGATCCGCAGGTAATGAAGTACTGGAACACTGCCCCCTGGCACGCGCTTGATGATGCTATGCGTTTTATTGACCGCAGCACGGATGAGCGTCGTGACGGCCTGGCGCTCACGCTTTGTATTCGAGACAAACAGTCGGGCCAGCTGGCGGGTAAATGCATGCTTTTCAGCTTTGTCGGTCATTCCAGACGTGCCGAAATTGGCTTTGGCCTTAGCAGCGCGTACTGGGGAAAAGGTCTGATTAACGAAGCCGCCGGAGCGCTGATTGCTTATGCGTTTGATGTGCTCAAACTGCGCAGAATCGAGGCCGAAATTGATCCTGAAAACCAGGCTTCAGCCGCTGCATTACAGAAACTTGGCTTTACTCAGGAGGGGCTGTTGAGAAAACGCTGGGAAATTAACGGCACCGTTTCAGACTCCGCGCTGTTCGGGCTGCTCGCGGAAGACAACAAGCCATAATGCACCGGCGTTACCGATCCTGTGGGAACCACAGTCCGAAACGGGTTACGCCATCCTGACATTCAACCCAGCAGCGCCCCTGATGCAGCTGCATGATAGAGTTAACGATGGATAACCCAAGCCCGCTGGAGTGTGCCGAGTCGTTGCGGGAAGGGTCCGCACGGTAAAAGCGATCGAAAATCCTTTCCTGATGCGCCGGAGATATTGTCTCACCGCGGTTAATCACCCGGACAGACATGCCTTCATCCAGTGGCTCAGCCTCAATAATAATTTCGCTGCCGGGTAAGGCGTAGCGCACCGCGTTAGAAAGCAGGTTTGCCAGCGCGCGGCGAAGCAGAAAAGCATCGGCATACACCGTTCCGCCGGCGCGAAGTTGAATCCCTACGTCACGGTCGGCAGCCAGGTCTTCAAAATACTCGCCAATTCGTTCGATCTCTTCGGCAATATCAACGTCACATCGCTGGATTGCCTGGTCAGGCTGTTCCGCCTGGGCCAGGAACAGCATGTTGTCTATCATCCGCGACATGCGCTGCAACTCTTCAAAATTAGACCCTAATAGCTGCTGGTAATAGGCATTGTCGCGAGCGGTGCCCAGGCCGACCTCCGTCTGGCCGAGCAGGGTAGTTATTGGCGTGCGCAGGTCGTGGGCCATATCGGCGCTGACCTGTTTTAGCTGCTGGAACCCGCGCTCCAGGCGCCCGAGCATGGCGTTGATCTGGTCAATCAGCGCGTCGAGTTCGGTGGGGACATCCTGCTTATCCAGCCGTGATGAGAGGGTATGAGTACCAATTTTTGCCGTGCGGTCAGCCAGACGGCGCAAAGGAGAAATCCCTCGACGGGCGAAAATCACGGCCAGCACAACGGATATCGCCGCCATCATTGAGGCGAAGAGAATAATTTTGTTGCGGTATTCATCCAGGATATGGGTTCTGTCGCTCAGAACGCGCGCCGAGACAATTTCCAGCGGCGGTAAATTATTAGCAGAAGGGCTAATCGCGGCCATGTACACCATCGGTGTTCCGTCCGCGGTAACAGCATGATGCACGGCGTCAAGCGTCAGGCGCTGGTTTGCGGCAACGGGGCCTACGGCGGGAATATCGCGCTGCATCGGGTTAACTTCCAGCAGCGTTGCGCCGCCGACGTAGCGAATCACCAGCAGCGATTCCGTATTACCCAGCATATTGGCAAACAGATGGGGCTTTTCGTGGATCAGCTGGCGGGCATCAAGATCCCTTAACAGCGTGCTGATCTGATCAACGCGGGAAACGAGCGCGGCATCATCGCGTATCGACAGCTGCTGGCGTAGGGCGTAATAAAGCGCGCTGCCCATGACGGTAAAAGTAACGAAAGAGAACGCCGCCAGCAGGACGGCGAGGCGGAAGGTCAGTGAGACGCGTTTCATGATTCTTGCTCGCAGCGGTAGCCCACGCCGTGTACGGTGTGGATAAGCCGCACCGGGAAGGGATCGTCCACCTTTTGCCGCAGCCTGCGCACCGCGACATCCACGACGTTGGTGTCGCTGTCGAAGTTCATATCCCAGACGCGAGAGGCGAGAAACGTTCTCGACAGAACTTGCCCGGGGTGTTGCAGGAAGCACACCAGCAGTTTGAACTCTTTGTTGGTCAGTGTGATACGTTTACCTTCACGCTCGCAGCGGAACTTCGCAACATCCACCACGAGATCTGCCAGCGACAGTAGCTCTTCGGACTCGGCCTGCGGCTGGCCCCGACGTAAAATAATACGCATTCTTGCCAACAGCTCTGCAAAGGAGAAGGGCTTAACAAGGTATTCATCAGCCCCGAGCCCAAGCCCGCGCAGACGATCTTCCAGGGTTCCACGGGCGCTCAAAAACAGTACCGGGGTCTGGCTATGGGCGCGTAAACGCTCCATCACCGTCCAGCCGTTCATTTCCGGCAGCATCACGTCCAGCAGGATCAGGTCATAACTCTCTTCCCGCGCCAGATGAAGGCCGTCGATGCCGTTGGCTGCCCAGTCTGCGGTATAGCCCGCTTCATTTAGCCCACTCACCAGATAGGCGGCGGTTTTCGCTTCGTCTTCAATGATGAGGATTTTCAAGCGGTGGGATCCTGTCAAAAAGAGAGAAAAGGGCGTGGAGACCACCCCAGTCTCGTCAGTATAAGATGCGCGAACCTTAGTATCCAGGCACGTGAGCGGCTTTCATGATCAGGTTAGCGACCGCTTCCGGCTGAGAAATCAGCGACACGTGGCTGGACTTCAGCTCGATGGTCTGAGCGTGCATACGCTTCGCCATGAAACGCTCCAGGTCCGGGTTAATGGTACGGTCTTCTGTAGACACCGCATACCAGGTCGGTTTGTTGTGCCAGGCTGCAACCGTGGTTTTCGCCGTGGTGATGGCTTTGCCGATCGGCTGCTGTACCGCGTAATACGCTTCAGCTTCGCTTGCCGGCAGGTCACCGGCGAAGTCATGGACAAACGCAGACTCGCTCAGGGCGCCGTAGCCATCATCATTCCACTTCAGGCCAGCGGAAGCCGGTGCGGCAGGGTATTTTTTAGTGAGCGCCGGGTAGTCTTCACCCGCTTCTGGCGCACGGGCGGCGATATACACCAGGCCTTTGACTTCCGGCTCATCACCGGCCTGGCTGATAACCATGCCGCCGTAAGAGTGTGCCACCAGGATAACCGGACCGTTTTGCTGTGCCAGCGCGCGTTTCACCGCGGCGACATCGTTATCTAAAGAGGTGGTTGGGTTCTGTACCGCCGTCACGTGAAGACCTTTCGCCTGTAGCAACGGGATAACCTTGCCCCAGCTCGATCCATCGGCAAACAGGCCGTGAACCAGCACGATATTTTTCACTTCCTGGGGGGGTGGGGTGGTGTCGGCATGAGCGACGCTGCTGCCCAGCGAGGCAAGCACGAGAGAGGCGATAGCAGAGAGATGGCGTAATTTCATGATGTATCCTCAGGATTCAACAAAGGGGGTCAGGGCTAATTTAGCGAACGGGGGCCAACAAAGTGCTGACCCGGTAATGACAAAAAAATGACAAACCGGCAGCCTGAAACACCTTTGCCCCGAGATAAGAAAAAGCCAGGCACATAGCCTGGCTTTATGTCACCCGTTTTTTCAGGGCCTGGTGTACAGCCGAACGACGCTGGTCATATTGCTTTCCGCCAGGCCTTCGTCAATCGCGCGCAGAAACGCGCCGTGGGCGGTGTCAATAGTCGGTGCAAGCTGTGACGAGCCCATCTCTTGCAGCACGTAGCCCAGATCTTTTTCGATCAGCGCTACCGGAAACTGAGGGGCAAAATTCTCGCTCAGCATGCTGCTGGACAGATACCCCGCAACAGCGGGCCACACGGAGGTACCGGCCATTGCAGCAAGTACCCGATGAGCATCTGCGCTGCTTCGCTTGAGTAAACCCACAATCTCCGCCAGCCCGGCAACCTGCACCGCCATTAACGCGTTGGTCGCGAGTTTTGCAACGGTGCCTTCACCCAGCTCACCAACGTGGTGGAAGGCCGAGCCCATCACTTTTAAGACGGGTACACAGCGCTCAACCACAAGCGGATCCCCCCCAAGCAGGTAGGCCAGCTGGCCGGAATCTACCTGCATCCTGGAGCCGGACACCGGCGCCTCGAGGAAAGCGATGTCTTGTTGCTGCATGTTCGCACCGAGTGTTTTAACCCAGCCCGGCGTCAGCGTAGAACTTTCAATGGCTACTGAGTTAGCGGCCATTCCGGCTAAAGCCCCGCTGTGTTCATCCAGCCACACCCCGCGGGATGCTGCGTCATCGCGTACCATCGAAATAACAAACTCTGCATCGGCAACCGCGGACTTTGGCGTAGCCGCCGCCGCTGCGCCCTGGTTGACTAACGCTTCCGCCGCCTGTGAAGTACGGTTCCATACCGTGACGGTATGGCCTGCGGCCAGAAGGCGGGTTGCCATGCGAGAGCCCATGGCGCCCAGTCCAAGAACGGTAATTGTGCTCATGTTGATTCCTGTAAAATAGTGAAGCGTCGGTTATCCGCCGCGGCGTGATTTACGTTCACGGGTAGCCATCACCGCCAGCAGCCCGGCCAGCGCAAAAGCGGCGGCGACATAGGGAATCGGGCGAGGTCCGGTCAGGTTTATCAGCAGGCCGCCAATCAAAGAGCCCAGCCCGATGGCCGCGTTAAAGACCGACACGTTGATCGAAGTTGCGGCATCGGCTCCGCCTTCCAGCCGCGAGGCCTCTTTGAACACCAGAGTCTGCAGCAGTACCGGCAGCGCGCCGTAGGCCGCGCCCCACAGCGCAATGGTGATGAAGATGGCCGTATGGCTGACGGCGGCTGCGTTAAGACAGGCAAGGCTTGCGGTAAATAACACGGCAACAATGCCCAGGCTTGTGCGCGGTGCACGTGCGGCAAACGGCCCGACGGCGAAGTTGGTGATAACGCCCGCAGCACCATAAACCAGCAACAGCAGGCTGATTTGCCCGCCGCTCTGGCCGGCCATTTGTTCAAGGAACGGCGTAATATAGGTGTAAGCCAGGAAGTTGCCGGTGACCACCAGCGCGGTGATGCCGAAAATAGCCAGCAATGCGCCGCTTTTGAACACCGCTGAAATAGCCCCGTGTTTGGCGGATTTGGCGATCCTCACTGCAGGAACAGACCAGGCGATCAGCGTGAAAACGACCAGGCAGAGGAGGCAAAGCGCAGCAAATACCGAACGCCAGCCGTAGACATCACCCAGCATGGTGCCCGCAGGCACGCCCAGCACCGTTGCCAGAGAAACGCCGCCAAAAACAACCGACGTTGCCCGCACGGCGTTTCGTGAAGCCACCAGATGCACGGCGGTGACCACGGCGGTTGACCAAAACACGCCGATAGCCGCAGCCACCAGAATACGGCCAATGAATACCACAAAATAATCCGTTGCCAGCCAGGTAATCAGGTTCCCGGCAAAGCAGGCGGCCAGCAGGCCAGCCATCAGCGCTTTGCGGTTAATGTGCCCCAGCAGCCCGGTGAGCGGGGCGGCGGTGAGGGCCACCATAAAAGCAAAGATTGTGACCAGATAACCGGCAACGCCCAGAGAAACGTCCAGCCCGGCGGCCATGCCGGGCAGCACGCCAACCGGCATCAGCTCGGTGCTGACAAAGGTGAAACAGCCGAGGCTGAGCGCCAGCACCGCTGCGATGCTGCGTGAACGAGAAACTCGCCCGCCGTGGTGCGGCGTTTCTGCATGTGTGTTTTTACTGCTTGATTGCATAAAACCATCCTGAAAATATGAACAGGTCGAGATGACGAGCGAATTGTGGGGTCACGAGAGGTAGAATGCGATAGCATGAAAAACATAAGACTTATGACCCGGAGTCACTAATGAGAGCATTAAGTTCGCAGTTGCTGGAAGGCGTGGACGTGATGGCGGCGGTTGTCGATACCCTGAGTTTTGGCGCTGCCGCAGAGATGCTGGATATGTCGCAGTCCGGCGTGAGCAGGGCGATTGCCCGGCTTGAAACAAGGCTTGGGATCCGCGTTTTTGAGCGAACCACGCGTTCGGTCAGGCTGACCGACGAAGGGCGTGAGTTCTACGAGCAGGTCATGCCGCTGATTGCCGCCCTGGCCGACGTTACCGGCGGTGCCGCAGGGGGCAGGCAAAAAATTCGGGGCAGGCTGAGGGTTAACGTTGACCCGCTGTTTGCCAGCCAGGTTTTGGGGCCACGCCTCGGCACCTTTATGGATGAAAACCCCGATCTGGAAATTGAGCTGCGCAGCCGCGATGAGCTGGGCGATCTTATCTCGGACGGGTTTGACCTGGCGCTGCGCTTTGGTCACCCGCAGTCTTCGTCACTGATAGCAAGAAAGCTGTTCGACACGCGGGTTTTTGCTATGGCCTCGCCCGAATATTTGCGGCGTTTTGGCCAGCCGAAAACGCCTCAGGAGCTTGAGAATGAGCCGCACCGCTGCATTTTATTCCGCGAGCCGCTGACGGGGAAACCGTTCGCCTGGGAGTTTCACCAGGGGAAAAAGAAGCTGATGATCCAGCCCAGGGGAATGCTGACAGTCAACGATGCGGAAACCGCATTCAGCACCTGCCTGGCGGGGCTTGGTGTGGTGCAGATTTTTGAACTCGGCAGCGAGGAATACGTTTCTTCAGGCCGCCTGGTGCCGCTGTTCCCGGCGTGGTCAGATCACCGCTTCCCGCTCTACGCCTATTACCCGTCGCGGCACCACGTTCCGGCGAAAACTCGCGCCTTGCTGGACTTTGTCAGCGGGCTGGTACGCTAAATCCGGCAGATTAACGTTCGGCTATCCACAGCAGCGGAAAAACCGGCAGGGCGAAAATAATAAGGAAAATCGTCAGCTCTTCGCCCCAGCCATAGCCGATCTTGATAACACCGATCAACATATTGACTGCCGTAATCAGGCACCACAGTACCGTAAAGCCTCTGGCGATTATTGCCTGGGCTGGCGGGTAGTCCGGGGTAAAAAGCCGAATCAGCAGGTAACACCCGCTGACGAGTAAAAATCCGCTCAGCAGAAAGAGAAACGTGCGCATAAAACACTCCTGGAAATGGCCTGCGGCTTAGCTTTTGCCAGATGTAAGATAGGCCGCAGGCTGGGGCTTTACTGTCGGGGAGTGAGCAGGTCACCTAAGCCAATACGCTGCAAAAACGCTTTGCGGATGCGGTCGGCCACCGCGTTCACCACTTCTGCACCGTCATCGGAAGGATCAACGTGCACGCGGAACGGACGTTTGCCGTACGGTGCATTAACAATGTCAACCATCGCCGCAGCCACGTCTGCGACGTCGGCATCTTCAGGCTCGCAGGCCGCCAGGCCTTTCAGCGCTTCATCCTCCAGGCCGGCCGTTGGGCCATGTTTTGTGTAAGCTTCTTCGCGTTCGGTATCCGCAGGCTTACCGGAATGCAGGAAATGGTTGGTGCCTTTGGTAAAGGCGCCCGGCACCAGAATCGAGCTTTCAATACCCCAGCGGCTTAGCTCGGCGGCATAGCTCACGGCCACGGCGTCCATTGCGGCTTTGGCGGCAAAATAAGGAGCCAGATAGGGGGGCGTGCCTCCCCTGGTACTGCTGCTGCCGACCCAAAGCACGAGGCCCTTTCTCTGCTGGCGCAAATAAGGCAGAGCCGCCCGGTTAACCCGCTGTGTACCCAGCACGTTAACGTCAAACAGCTGGCTGAACTGCTCCGGCAGGAAGGCTTCAGCGGGGCCGTAGGACATATGTCCGGCGTTATGAACCACGACGTCGAGCCTGCCGTGTTCCGCAATAATCTGCGCGATGGCCGCATTCGCAGAATCCTGAGACTGCACGTCCAGCTCAACGGCACGGAGATCGACCTCGTGCTGCCGCGCATAATCCTTAAGGCTTTCAACCTGAGGGGCATTGCGGCCCGCGATGTCCCGCATACTGGCGTAGACGGTGTGTCCGGCATGGGCGAGGGCGCGAGCGGATAACGCCCCAAAGCCGCTGGACGCCCCGGTTATCAGAATAATTTGCTGCATGGTTTTCTCCTGCTTGCCGCTAAATTTAGGCAAAGCCGCCGTTAACGCGAATCACCTGGGAATTCACCCAGCTGCCGTCAGGACCTGCAAGCGTTGCGACGATGCTGGCGATTTCGTCAGGTTTGCCGATACGGCCAAGCGGGGCGAGGTTGGCGATGGCCTGGATTTGCTCGTCGGTTTTCCCGTTCAGGAACAGATCGGTGCCGGTTGGTCCTGGCGACACGGCGTTAACGGTAATATTGCGGCCACGCAGTTCGTTGGCGAGTACGTGAACCAGGCCTTCAACCCCGGCTTTGGAGGCAATGTAAGGGCCGTAAGCCGGGAACGATTTAGCGATAACGCTGGTCGACAGGGCAATAATGCGGCCGCCTTCGTTAAGCGACTCGGCGGCATTCGCCAGCACCATGAAAGCACCACGCAGATTGGTGCTGATAATTTTGTCGAACTCAGCGAGGCCAGCTGGCGTGATTTTCACCATCGGCATTATCCCCGCGCTGTGCACGACGACGTCGAGCCGGTTATTGACGGCTTTCGCTTCGGCAAACAGGCGAGTGACATCGCTTTCGGATGAGACATCGGCCTGGATCGCCACGGCTTCACCGCCGCTGGCTTTAATCGCCTGCACCGTTTCGTCAGCGCTGGCTTTATTACCGGCATAGTTGACGACGACGGTGAAGCCGTCGCGTGCCAGTCTTTCTGCAATTGCGCGGCCAATGCCTCGGGATGCGCCCGTCACCAGAGCGGTTTTTTTTGCTGTCGTCATGTTGTTCTCCAGAATCTATTAGAAGGTCACCCGGGGTGGGGCGTGGGAGTCATTGTTAATGTTTTTGAATTCGGGATAAACAGTGCTAATTTGATTAGATAATTCCGTTTTCATTAATAATAGGCGATGGACAAATTCGACACCCTGCAGCTGTTCACCCGCATTGTTGAGCTGGGGAGTTTCAGCCAGGCCGCTGACCAACTCGCTATTCCACGAGCCACGGCTAGTAATGCGATTAAAGAGCTGGAGAGCCAGCTTGGCTGCCGCCTGCTGGAACGGACTACCCGCCACGTGCGAGCTTCCCAGGACGGCAAAGCGTATTACCAGCGCTGCGTATATATTCTGGCCGAGCTGAATGATGCAGAGGCCGCGCTGCGCCCGGTGGTGGCTAAGCCTCGCGGTATTTTGCGTATCGATTTGCAGGGGACGCATGCATCACAGGTAGTCCTGCCGCAGCTGGATGAATTTCATCGCCGTTACCCGGATATCGAGCTGATTATCAGCAGCGGCGACAGGCTGGTTGATCTGGTTCGTGAGGGGATCGACTGCGTGGTGCGCGCCGGTAAGCTGCAGGATTCTTCGCTGGTTGCGCGCCACCTGGCGGATTTGCCGCAAATTGTGTGCGCCAGCCCGGATTATCTGGCGGCGTTTGGCGTGCCGGAGCATCCGGACGATCTCGAGCATCACCAGTGTGTAAACTTCTTCTCGACGACGGGCGGCCTGAATTATCCCTTCGAATTCATCATTGATAACGAGCGGCGGGCCTTCTCGCCCAAAGGCTGGGTGACGGTCAACGAAGCGGAGAACTATGTCATTTGCGCGCTGCGGGGCTGCGGCCTGGTACAACTGCCGCGTTATCACGTTGAGCAGACGCTGGCCGAGGGGCGGCTGGTTGAAGTGATGAGCGACTGGCAAAGCCCGGCGATTGCCGTGTCTGCGTTATATACCCAAAACCGGCAGCTTTCTCCGCGCGTACGCGTGTTTATCGACTGGCTGAAAGAGATTTACAGCGCGCGGTTTCCTGCGGCAGGTTAGCGCCTGGCTGGCCAGGCATTGAGTACAGGCTAAATAGGTTCAAACGGCAATCCCAGCGAGTGAACGAAGGCGTCTACCTGCGGGAACCAGAGTTTGACGCCCGCTTTGCTGTCGATAAAGTCATGGGCGTTTTGGCCGAAGGAACCGATATCAACCATTCGGGCGCGGTTTGCGGCACCTACGGTATTGCTGCTATAGGCGCTGAACATCTGCTGCGGCAGGGGCTGCGGCCAAAGCTCGTCGTTATCGCCGTAGAACCAAAGCGACGGGTAGCGCGCATGATGGCCGATGCTGCCGTAAGCGTTCACCAGGTTTTGCTGCCAGCCTTCGCAGGTCTTCATGCGGAGCCCGCCGGAAAAGTTAATCACGCCCAGCACGCCGGGTATCTGGCGGGTACTCAGCGCCATGGTCACCAGCCCGCCGTCAGACTGACCGGCAACCACGATGCGTGAGCGATCGACATACGGCAACTTTACCAGCGCACTGAGGGCGGCGGCTGAGTCTTTGGCCTCGTCAAACGCGTGACGCCGAATATCGCACCCGTCTTTCGGGTACTGCCCGCCTGATGCCGCGAAGCCTTCCCGCATCGGGATCGCGACCACAAACCCGCGGTGAACAAATACCGAGGCAATTTCAAGGTGACGTGAACGAGGCTGCGTGCGGGCGTTACCGGGGTTTTTGCCGTGATTCATTAACAGCAGAGGGAAGGGACCGTTACCCGGAGGCTTATAGAGCGTGGTTTCCAGCTCAATGATTTTCCCGTCAGTTTCGACCGGCAGCATCACGACCTGCTCGTTGAGCCGACTGTCCAGCCGCATTGATGAAGCAGAAGCGTTAGGCGCGGAACTGCAGCCGCTGACGGTGAAGAATAGCGCCGCAACCGGCAGCCCGGTGACCCCTTTGAGAAAAATATCGCCATGCTTTAATGTCTGAGATAAAGACGCTATCAGCCACTTTAACGCACTCATTTGTCTGCCCTGGCGAAAACGATCGCTGTTTAATTATGCCGTGTCGTCTGTGGTCGGCTGTTGTTTTGCATAGAGATAAACCGACGCTCGCGAAACGCCCAGATGCTGCGCCACGGTTTCCATCGATTTACGGATCTCCAGTAATCCTTCTTTTTTTAGCGCCTGCAACAGCTCAATTCTTTCTAAAGTTTTCAGCGCGCGCGGCGTAGTGGCAAGCCCCGCCGCAAACTGGTCGATTCGCAGCCGGATGGCCGCTGAGCCTGCGGGCTCAAAATGCTCTTCCACAGGGCCCGCGGTGGTTTCAGTAAAGCGAGTCAGTGCGCTCTGCATCCCTCTGAACAAGGTCATATCCAGATTCAGGCAAAGCGCAGCAACATAGTTACCGGATGCATCTTTAAGCCCAATCGAGGTACTTTTCACCGGACGACCATCAGCAAACTGGTTGGCATAGTTGCCGATAACGGCCGGAAAATCCGGGGAGGCAATGCGTGCCAGCCCCATTTCCGTCGCGGCCTGGCCAACGTGACGGCCGGACAGATTGTTGCGTATCGAGAGAATAGCGTGCTGCGGATGCTCCAGGTCATGCACCACAACCTCACAAAACGGCGCGAAGGTTTCGCTTATCCCCAGGGCGATGGTATCAAGCTGGTCGAGCAGGGCTCTGTTTTCTGGTTTTGACACGCTATGCTCTCCTTGTTGTTAAGGCTGCCCGGCCTGGGCGAGGAATTCACCGTAGCGGCTGATATCGACGTTGCCGCCGCTAATAATAATGCCAATTCGCTTGCCGCGAAGGCCTTCTTTAAGCCCGCGCGCGGCGGCAAAACCCAGGCAGCCGGTGGGCTCAACGACCATTTTCATTCGTTCGGCAAAAAACTGCATCGACTCAATCAGCTCGCCATCGCTGGCGGTGAAAATATCATCGACGTTCTGGCGGATCATTTCGAAGGTATAATCGCCGAGGAAGGTGGTCTGTGCACCATCGGCAATCGTTTTTGGCGTATCGATGCGCACAATCTGGCCGCGCCGGAACGACTGCTGGGCGTCGTTACCCGCTTCTGGCTCAACGCCGTAGACTTTACAGCCAGGAGAAAGGTGGCGTGCCGCCAGCGAACAGCCTGAAATCAAGCCGCCGCCGCCCAGGCAGACAAACAGCGCGTCCAGCTCGCCGACTTCGTCAAACAGCTCTTTCGCCGCCGTCCCCTGGCCCGCGATGACGTGCGGGTGATCGTAAGGCGGGATCAAGGTCAGTCCGTATTTCTCTGCCAGATCGTTACCGATCTGCTGGCGGTCTTCGGTGTAGCGGTTATAGAGAATGACTTTGCCGCCGTACTCGCGCGTGGCGGCAATTTTGGCCGCGGGAGCGTCTTCCGGCATCACGATGGTAGCCGGGATCCCCAACAGCCTTGCGGCCAGGGCAATCGCCTGGGCATGGTTGCCGGAGGAGAAAGCCACGACGCCTGCTTCTTTCTGCGCCGGTGTAAACTGAGCGAGGGCGTTCATAGCGCCACGGAACTTAAACGCCCCCATGCGCTGGTAGTTTTCACATTTGAAAAACACTTCGGCACCAAACTCTTCATTTACGGTGCGAGAGGTCATCACCGGCGTGCGGTTGGCATGGCCTTCAATGCGCTGCGCTGCGGCCACCACATCGTCATAAACGGGAAGAACGAGTTCACTCATTATGCCACCTTAAGAGGGTTGTCTTATTTAGAGAGTGCAACGGCTTCAACTTCAATAGCCGCGCCGTAATGGAGCTGTGAAACCCCTGCCACCGCGCGGGAAGGGCGATGCTCACCGATCCACTCCGCGTAGATGTTGTTGAATAACGGCCAGAAACTGATGTCCGTGATGTAGACGCGAACGGAAACAAGATGTTGCTTTGTCACGCCCACGCAGCGAAGGCAGGCGTCTATGTTTTGCAGCACCAGGCGAGCCTGATCTTCAAACGAGGCGTCGCACCTTGGGTCACCCTCTGTGGTAACGGGTAATTGCCCGGAAATAAACACTAAACCCCCCGCGGTTGTGGTATGCGAATAGTGCCCAACGGGGGCGGGAGCGTGCTCGATATTGCGCAGCGTGATATCAGGGGGCATGTTTTCTCTCAATCGCCAGCGACACTAGACCAATAATCTATATCTGGACTAAATGTTTAATCAAGAGATTTAAACAATCATTCGGCAGTATTAGGGAAGTTAAAAGCGCACTCGATAGGGTGAATGCACTTAGCGCGCAGGCACCTGATTAAAACCCACCTTACGGTGGGTTTGTCATTCTTATTTACCGGACCAGGCACGCAGCGCATTTTCACGCGCCTCGGCCTGCTGCGCCGTATTCAGCTTGAAGTAGTTTGGCGCCAGGGCACCTTCCCAGTCGCCGTACATTGGGTTAGGCAGCACGATAAACTGTGTGCCGAACTTGCTGCGGTTATCGCTGGCAAACTGCTGACGTTGCGCCTGATCTTTATGGTAAGTCGCCTTGCCAAAATCATTCAGGTTATCACCGATGTACATCACAACGTCGTAGCCTTCGGCCTTGATCGCGTCAAAGCGGGCCTGCTTGTTGGAGCTGTCGCTTTTCAGGCGCACGGTTTTGTCGTTCACGCCGGTAAAGCCCAGTGCTTTCATGTTGGCGACGGTCGCGCCAAAGTCTTTGCTGTCGCGGTTTGACACATAGAACATCGTGCCGCCGTGGCTGTTAACGTAGTTAGCAAAATCTACTGCGCCCGGGACGGCCAGCGCCTGGCGAGCCTGAGTCCACTGGGACCAGGTTTTGTCGTCAAACGCTTTGTTATTTTTCGCCTGCCATGCGCTGTAGGCGCTGTTGTCCAGCATGGTTTCATCCAGATCGACAATCACCGCGCGCTTAGTGTTACCCTGTTTGGCTGACCGATCCCAGGCCAGGCGAGCGCTGTTAAACGACTGATACGCCAGCGCACGGTATTCGCCGGACTGCTGGAACCAGTCAACCGCCATCACCGTCTGGCTTGCCAGCTTCTGGTCTGCCGTCTGCTGCTGATTAGCACACCCCGTCAGGTTCATCAGTACCAGCGCAACCGCACCACATAACAAACTTTTCTTCATCTTTTTATCCTTACCCTTGCCATTATCATTACTGAAATTGATACCCGCCTTCGCCAGCGCTGAACAATGCCGGCACTTTTACCAACAAAATCAGCAGGTATTGTTAAAAAGTGTTTTACCGAATATTAAAGCTACGTTATCAATAGCTTTTTAATGGATCGAACCGGGATACTCAATATGACAAAAATATTTCGACGCAATTTTTTTCCCCTGATGGTGATGGCGGCTTTACCGGGAATAAGCTTTGCGGCCCCTGCCAATAGCTGCGAAGAGACGAGGGCGGGCATCGATATGGGCTCCGGCACCACCAAGCTGGTGGTCGCGAAAGTGGATACTTGCAGGCAGCGTATCAACAAAGTGCTGTTCGAAGATCAGCGCCCGATCGGCTTCAACGAGGATCTGGCAAAGTCCGCCGACAACACCCTCAGCCCGGCGATACAACGGCAGGGCCAGGCGGCGCTACAGGCGCTGACGGCAGAGGCGGCTCGCTATCATCCAACTCGCTTTAACGGGGTGGCGACCGCCGTTTTCCGCAGCGCCTCTAACGCACAGCAGGTTATTGATGCGTTTAACCGCTCGGCCCAGGTTAACTTAAAAATTATCTCCCAGACACAGGAGGCTGAGCTGGGTTTCCTGTCGGCAAAAGCCTCAATGCCGGTACCGCTGGCGGACGACCAGATGGTGGTCTGGGACATCGGCGGCGGGTCGATGCAGATGACGACCTGGCTGCAAAAGCACGACAAATGGCAGCCGGAGATTTACCAGGGCAAGCTGGCCTCCGTCACGCTGAAGAACTACATCATCGATGTGGTGAAAAACAAAGATCTGCATGACGTTAGCTCACCAAATCCGATTGGCTCTCTGCGCGACGGCGTACTGCGTTTTGTTCGCTTCTATGCTACGGCCCACGTGAGCCCGGAAATGAAGCAGGTGCTGGCTACCCGGACGGTAATCGGCATCGGCGGGGTGCATGACTTCTCCGTCAGCAAGCAGCTGAATGAAAAGGTGTATACTCTTGCCGATCTGCAAAAAGTCTCCAACAGCAAGGTGTGGAAAGGGGATTCAGAGCTTCGTGGCGACTACCGTGCAACGGACGTCAGCAACCTGCTTTTGGTTCAGGGCTATATGGAAGCATTGAAAATTCCACAGGTGACCGTGGTAAAAGCTAACCTGGTGCAAGGCGTGCTAATTCAATAATCTCATCCAGACTTGTTGACTGAGAGGGGTTAGTCAAAAGTTAAAACATCTCCCGTTGCCGGGGAGAACGTTCCCGGCAACCACCACCGGCCCCATGTGCCGGTACAATGGCAACCCATCACGTAGTCTACTTTCTGCGTCCGCAGAAATTGCTTGATGCGCCAGATTTTGAGTGGTGATACACATCGGAGATGAAATCCACCTACTACGGCATGAACGCGTTCAATACCGGTTATTTGTTGGCAATGTTTGACAATGTTGACTATTCCCCGATGGCCACAACCCGTGATGATCACCAGCCCATTCGGTGACGTGTAGATTAAGACACCTTCATCAACGACGTAATCATGACCTGAAGCTTTCCCCCCTAATACGCCGTATGCCTGCGGCTCAGGAACCATAATTTCGCCTGACCAAAGCAAAGTGTCGCTGATTTGTATCGGCGAGCGCGTGAACACCGTACGGTGGCGGGAGTAATCATTATCGCGGGATAATTTTTTAATTCGCTTTGTACAGCCTGGGAGGAATAGCGCCGCATAGCGCGTGTGAACGATATCAGGGTGGCAAATTATGTGGGTCTGGTCTGGTAACCATGGAACGCCACCACAGTGATCATAGTGACCGTGGGAAAGCACGACGGTATCCAGGGTGGCCAGATTGACGTTTAGCAATTTAGCATTGTGCTGGAAACTGCTGTCGGGGCCGGTATCAAACAGCACCGTTTTATTCCCTTCTTCAATAAGCAGGCTGATACCGGGCTTAGTCAATAACGCCGGATTTTTTCCGGCGGCTCGCCGATTTTCAAGCAGGACGGTTATCTTCAACGCCATTTACCCCTCCCGAGTTATCCATTGCATACCTTTGCACAGGCCGTATTCGCTTAATCCCGCCTGCCTCCGGGTATGTTACCTTTATTGTCGCTCATCTCCGCGCTAATTTCGTCCATCTACGGTATCGGGTAGATCGCCGGCCCGCTGCTGGCCGGTGGGTTAGATGCCAGAGCGCTCAAAGGTTGCTGGCTGAGGCCAGCGCCTGCTTCATCGCCTCAAGTGCGGGTGAACGGTAGCCTTTACGCCATACCAACTGGGTGAGCGCTTCCGCGAGGAACTGCTGGTGGATATCCTGCGGTAGCACAAGAGTGGCGGCCACGCTTTCTGGCAGCACGCAGCAGTGGCGACCGGCAGCGACGCAGGCGATCATCGTATGGTAAGAACTGACGTCCTGCACCTCAACGGCGGTTTGACTGATGAATAACGCTTCCCCACGCGCCCGGTATGAACAGCCTCTCGGGAAAGCGGCGAGACGAACGTTACTGCCGTCAGCTGTGCGAGGTGTTAAAAGAACCAGGCTTTCGCTAAACACATCAACAAATTCCAGATCCTCAGGGCATTCCGTCAGCCCTTCTGAGTCTGGCAATAAACTAACAAGCGCGCAGTCCAGCGAGGCATTGCGCACGCGTTCCAGTAGCTGCCGGGTCGGCAGGGTTTTTAAGGTCAGACTGACTTCAGGCCACCGGTGGTGGAATTGCTGAAACACGGGCGTCAGTCGGCTGGCGGCGGTCGCCTCCATTGACCCCATATTCAGTAAGCCCGCGGGTTTCCCTGGATGCAGCGCCTGCCGCGCCTCTTCCGCCAGGCTAAGAATTTTTTGGGCATAGGAAAGGAAATTAACCCCCGCTGGCGAAAGCGCCATTTTCTTGTTGTCCCGCACGAACAGCGTTACACCAAGATCTTCTTCCAGCTGCTGGATGCGGGTGGTGATGTTTGACTGCACGCGGCCAAGCCTTTTCGCCGCTTTTGTTACGCTTTGCTCTTCGGCGACGATGTTGAACATGTGCAGTGTGGTGTGGTTCATATTTTTAGTTCTCAATATGAAAATGATCTTGATATTAACATCTCCAAATAAGATGTTAACCCATCAATTTTCTATTTTCTCAGGTGACGCCATGTTTCGTAGCCTTACCCAACTGCTCGCTATCGAGAGTCCTGTCATACAGGCGCCTATGGCTGGCGTCTCAACCCCTGAACTGGCGGCAGCGGTCAGCAATGCCGGAGGACTTGGTTCGCTGGGCGTAGGGGCGGGTAGCGTAGAGCAGGCCAGAACCGCAATCCTCAAAACCCGGGGGCTGACTTCGCGCTCGTTCAACGTAAACCTATTTTGCCACGACGCAGCGCTGCGGGATGAGGAGCTTGAGAAAACCTGGATCGAGAGCCTGCGTCCGGTATTTGCCGGGTTTGGCGGCTCGCCACCGGAAACGCTCACCGAGATTTACCAAAGCTTTATTGGGCATGAAGCGATGCTGGCAATGCTGCTGGAAACAACACCGGCTGCGGTCAGTTTTCATTTTGGTGTACCCGAACGCAATGTCATTCAGGCTCTGCGCGAAAGGGGGATTGTTACCCTGGCAACCGCAACCTGCCTTGACGAGGCGGCTTTGATAGCGGAACGTGGGGTTGATGTCATTGTAGCCCAGGGCTACGAGGCGGGTGGGCATCGAGGAATGTTTGATCCTCTGGCACTGGATACACAGCTCAGCACCTTTGCGCTGGTGCAACTGTTGAAAAAACACGTCTCGCTGCCGATTGTTGCCGCAGGTGGCATCATGGACGGCGCAGGCATTCACGCCATGCTGACGATTGGCGCAGATGCCGTCCAGCTGGGCACGGCATTTCTGCTTTGCCCGGAATCTGCCACCGATGAGGGCTACCGCGATCGGCTTAAATCCAGCCACATGCACCAGACGGATATGACCCACGCGATCTCCGGCAGAGCGGCCAGAAGCCTGGATAACGACTTTTGTCGCGCCGGACGTTCCGCAGGTAAAGATGCCGTGCCTGCTTATCCGGTGGCCTACGATATTGGCAAGGCGCTCGCCGCCCTCGCGAAAACCCACGGTCATCAGGGTTACAGCGCGCACTGGGCCGGGCAGGGCGTGAATCTTATCCGGGAAATGCCGGCGGCTGAATTGCTGCAAACGCTGGTGCGTGAAGCCGGGCTGTAAAAGCATTAGGCCGCCGGCGTTGAACGCCAACAACGACAGGAAGAATGGCCCCCGATCCCCGTGAGCCTTACGCTACGTTGGGGGGGCGGGAAAATCAGTAGAGTGCGCAAGCGCTGTCACGCGCCATGTTTTTCAACCGGCTTAGCGTGCTAAATCATTTAATGATGCATTAACTTACAGTTATTTGATGAATATCGTATAAGTTGACATTAACCTCTAAAAAATGAGTGGATGCCGAATTTTTTCGTTCTCGCTTAGCCGCGCACGCCATCACTTTAGCAGCGCTATCAGGGTGGCGGCCATATGGTGCCGGGCCAGGTGCCATGAAAAAACGGCAGTTACACTGCAGATAAGCCCGAAGCCGACGGCTTAAAAGCGAAGGCCAAAGCGTATGCTCAGGCGCTCACTCTTTAGCGTGAAAATAAAATCTGAGAATTTTTAGTTTTTTTAGCAATATTTCTCACGCTGAATCGTCTACCTCATCACCAGTGATTATTCATGAGCGTAATGAGGTAAACATAATGAGAGATTTTGATATGCACCGACACGACCACCGCTGCCGTGGATTCTGCGGCCACCGAATGGGTAAACCGATTTTGCTGTGCGTCGTACTGTTTGTGGCGCTCGGCTTAATCGTAATGACGCTGTGGAATGCGGTGCTGCCGGGGCTGCTCGGCGTTAAAGCCATCGGTTTTTGGCAATCGTTAGGCCTGCTGGCGCTGTGCCGGATCCTGTTCGGCGGCCTGGGTTTCCGCCCCGGTATGTTTGGCAAAGCACGCCGCCGTATGCACGAACGCTGGATGCAAATGTCACCGGAGCAGCGCGAAGAGTTTATGCAGCAGCGCCGTGAGAAATTTGGCTTTGGCCACCGCGACCGCTGCGCCTGGCACGCTCGCTGGGATGAGAGAATGGATCCGCGCCCGCAGCAGCAGACGGAAGAGAACGGCACCAAAAAACCGGACGCTGAGTGACGGCGATGAAAGCCGGAATGGCGGGCGAATCTCTGCTGATTGCAGCGCTTAACGGCTGCCGGGCACGACTGAAAGCTTTTATTCGCGGGCGAACTGCCGTGCGCGAAGATGCCGACGATATCCTGCAAGAAGTCAGCTATCAGCTTATGAAAGTGGAGCAGCCGGTGGAAAATGTCGCCGCATGGTTGTTCCGCGCCGCCCGCAACGAAATGACTGACCGGGCGAGGAAAAAGCGCGAGCTGCCTTTAGCCGGCTGGTTTGGGGGCGAAGAAGAGGAGGATTATCCGGAAGATGAGCTGGCCGAAACGTTGTTCGGTGCCCCACAAACGCCGGAGGATGAATACCTGAAACAACTGCTCTGGGAAGAACTGGAGGCGGCATTATCCGAACTCCCACCCGCACAGCGTGACGTATTCATCAAAACCGAGCTACAGGGTTACACCGTAAAAGTACTTGCCGCGGAGAGTGGCGACAGCGAACAGGCGCTGCTCTCCCGCAAACATAAAGCCGTTCTGTATCTGCGTACCCGTCTGCGCAACCTCTATGACGACCTTGCTGGCAACTAATACAGCCTCCGGATCTGCCCAGAGAAGGGCGATCCGGCTTTTTCCTCAGTAAATACTCAGATATTTTTAAGTATGGGGCATTCCTGACATCGCTTAGTATACCCCGGCGTATGCAAACACTCTGATTCCAAAAAGAAAGAGGCGAAGATCTATGAACGGTAAAGTCCCCGGAAAACTGCTGCTACTGGCGGGAATACTTTTTTCGGCCTCGGCGATGGCCTCACAGTCCCAGGTCGAGGATATCGCATCACTCATCAACCAGCGTCTGTCCTGGATGAAAGACGTCGCGGGTTATAAAGCTAAAAACCATCTTGCTATCGAGGATTTGACTCAGGAAGCCAAAGTGCTGTCCAGTTCGGTAAGTGAAGCTGAAAAATTGGGGTTAAACGGTGAGTCGGTGAAACCTTTTATCCAGGCGCAGATGGATGCCGCCAAGGCCATACAGTACCGCTATCGCGCTGACTGGTTATCCGTTGAGGAACAAGGATGGCAACCAGCTCCGCTTGAGCAGGTCAGGGGCAAAATCAGCGCGCTGAATACCAAAATCCTTAGTGAAGTAAAAGAGAGGTTAGCCGCTGCTCCGTGGGTGATAGATCGTCCCACGTTTATGGCTACGCTGGATCAGGCCAATTTAAGCGCGGCGGATAAAGCTCGACTGATTGCGTCTTTGCAGCAGATAACGCTAAAAAAATAAACGGTCATCATAACGCCCCGGAGCGCAGGGCGTTATGCGTTAATTATTCTCCCCAGCGCGTCTTAATATAATTCACCGCCTGCTGCGTCTGGGGCTGGTTAAGATAGTTCTCCCGGAACAGGATCGTGCCGTTAATCTGCGGCATGGATTCATTCAAATCGAGCTGTTTTTTCAGCTCCGGTACGCCACCGTTCACCGTCCAGTCAGGTTCGTTTTTTGAGGGTTCCCCGACTTTATACAGCGCAATGCCAATATAGAGGCGCGTATGGGTCGGCTTCACGACGTCCGCCCACCATTTAGCCAGCACATCGTAGCGGGCGGCGCTGCGTGAGAAGGGCCAGTAGATCTGCGGGGCGATATAGTCCAGCAGCCCTTTCTGAACCCAAAGGCGCGTATCCGCAAAGGACTCATCATAAGCTGCCGCACCGCGCGTATCGGACCCGGCCGGATCGTGGGAGATGTTGCGCCATACGCCAGCCGGGCTGACGCCGAACTCAACGCCGGGTTTTAGCTGCTTGATGGTCCGGGAAACCTGTTCAATCAGCAGTTGGGTATTGTGACGCCGCCAGTCCGCTTTCGACGAATAACCCTGGCCGTAAATGTTGTAAGTTTGAGCATCGTTGAGCGTGGAACCCGGTGATTCGGTATAGAAGTAATCATCAAACTGAACGCCGTCGACGGCATACTGCGAAACAACTTCGGCGACGATGCTGGTTATCCAGTCACGTACCTCCGGGATCCCCGGATCAAGCACAAAGCGGTCGCCTGAGGTTCTTATCCAGTCCCGGTGTAGTACAAAGACGCTGGCAGGTTGCAGGGAAAGCGTGCGGTTCAGCACTGCGACGGTGCCTGGCGTCGTGTTAGTGGAAACGCGATAGGGGTTAAACCAGGCGTGAACTTTCATGCCACGTTTGTGCGCTTCCTCCAGCATAAACTGCAGCGGGTCATAGCCAGGATCCTCACCAATGTTGCCGGTTAGCATATCTGACCACGGCAAAATCTTTGAAGGCCACAGGGCGGTACCGTCGGGTTTGACCTGGAAGAAAACAGTATTTATCCCAAGGGATTTCAGTTTATCCAGCTTGTCTTTTAAAGCCTGCTGCTGTTGGTGAATGCGCACAGATGCGCTGCTGCCGTTAACGGAAGAGACGGGCGGCCAGTCCAGGCGAGAGACCGTTGCCAGCCAGACACCACGCATGGGCTGAATGTTCTGCGAAGGCTGCGAGGTATTCGTCTTACCCGGAGGAAAGGGCGTCACGAGGGAAACCGGTGGTTTGGAGGCACAGTTGGCAAGAAACAGCGCGGCGGTAAGCACGGCAACCGGCCTTTTGACCTTCATAACAGAGAGAACGCGGCGTGAAGAGGCGATGATGTGCTCCAGATTTTTACCGGCCATGGGACACAAGCATTTTCTTACTATTCACCGTTAAGTCAATCTCTAACGCCGTTTGTAAAACCGGTCCCGACCGCGTCGTAAAACCTAAAAAATCTTACTTATCATCACAATAAATAAACCACACTTCGTGTTTTATCCTATTACGATTGTGCATCATGCCTTTACTGACAGCCCGATAACCCGGTTGCTACTATTCCTTCACTGACTGCTCATTTTTTATCGGCGCGCCAGCACGCCGTTATTTTTGCTATAGAGAAGCAAGGTGACTCCGCAATGAAGCCTAAAACGCTGTACGATAAAATTATTGATACCCACGTCATCCGCCCTCTGGACGATCAGGGTAATGTCCTGCTGTATATCGACCGCTCCATTCTTAACGAATACACCAGTCCGCAGGCTTTTAGCGGGCTGCGTGACGCAAACCGCCAGGTCTGGCAGCCGAAAAGCATCTTACTTAACGTCGACCATGTTAATCCGACCCGGCCTGAGCGTACGCCAGAGATGACCGATCCGGGAGGTGAACTTCAGGTTCGCTACTTTGAGTCCAACAGCCGCGACTTTGGCCTGGAACTGTTTGACGTGATGGATCCCCGGCAGGGTATCGAACACGTTGTTGCTCATGAGCAAGGGATCGTTCTGCCTGGGATGGTGATTGCCGCAGGCGACAGTCACACCACAACCTACGGAGCCTTCGGCGCGTTTGGCTTCGGCATCGGCACCTCAGAAATTGAACATATGCTGGCGACGCAGACGCTGGCCTACAAAAAGCTGAAAACGCTGCGCGTGACGGTGAACGGTGCGCTGCCGTTTGCCGCGACGGCGAAAGATATTGTCATGCTGCTTATCGCCGAAATCGGCGCTGACGGCGCGACCGGTTATGCCATTGAGTTTTGTGGCAGCGCCATTGATGCGCTGAGCGTTGAAGGGCGAATGACCATTTGCAATATGGCGGTTGAGGCCGGTGCGCGAGGTGCCTTTATGGCCCCGGACGAAAAGGTTTATGCCTACATCAAACCCGCGCCACGCGTGCCTAAAGGTGAACTGTGGGAGCAGGCGCTTAAATACTGGCGCACGCTCTACAGCGATGACAATGCAGTATTTGATAAAGAAGTGGTGCTCGACTGCGCGAACTTAGCGCCTCGCGTCACCTGGGGAACCAGCCCCGACCAGGGCGGCAGCATTACTGACCGGGTACCCGATCCTGCGGCCGAGCCCAATGCGGCAAAACGCCGCGATATTGAAAACGCACTGGCCTACATGGGGTTAGCGCCGGGTACGCCGCTAAGTCAAATTCCGATTACTCACGCGTTTATCGGTTCCTGTACGAACGGAAGAATTGAAGATCTGCGCGCGGTTGCGCAGGTACTGCGCGGCAGGCAAGTTGCGCCGGGTGTAAGAGGGATCATCGTCCCTGGCTCAACGCAGGTGCGTGCCCGTGCTGAGCAGGAAGGATTAGCCAAAATCTTTATCGATGCCGGTTTTGAGTGGCGGCAGTCGGGTTGCTCAATGTGCCTGGCCATGAACGAAGACGTCCTGCAGCCTGGCGATCGCTGCGCCTCAAGCACGAACCGCAACTTTGCCGGCCGCCAGGGTGCCGGGGCCAGAACCCACTTAATGAGTCCGGCGATGGTCGCGGCCGCAGCGGTTGCGGGCCACCTGACCGATGTTCGTCCGTTTTTACAGCAGGGGAAAGCATAAATGGAACCCTTTAACCGTGTCACCGGCGTGGCTGCGCCGATGATGGCAGCCAACATAGATACCGATGTGATCATGCCGAAGCAGTTTTTGAAGGGCATTGACCGCAATAATCTGGATAAAGGCGTTTTCTTTGATCGGCGTTTCCAGACTGATGGCTCGCCGAACCCGGATTTTATCCTTAACAAGCCCGCATGGCAGGGCGCTCAATTTCTTATCGTCGGGCCAAATTTTGGCTGCGGATCCAGTCGTGAGCATGCGGTCTGGGGATTACGTCAGCTTGGTATTCGGGCGCTGATTGGCACCAGTTTTGCCGGTATTTTTAACGACAACTGCCAGCGCAACGGCGTGCTAACGTTGACGCTGGCGGCAGCCGATATTGAGCAACTGGCGCAGGCTGCAGATAACCCGGAGACCAACAGCATTACCGTCGATCTCGCCCAGCAGCAGATAGAGGTGGCCGTTAATAGCATTAATTTTACGATCGATGCGCTGAAAAAACATATGCTGCTGGAAGGCCATGATGCCATTAGCTACACGTTGCAATATCAGCAGGATATTCGGACGTTTGAACTGCGCCATTTCGCCTCGTATCCGTGGCTACTGACCCAGGGTTAACATTCAATGATGAAAGATAACGCTGATTTTATTCGCGGTATGGGCGAGTCTCCCTTTATTCCGGGCTTCCGGCTTATGGACGTGACGCTGGAAAACGGTATCTCGATACGCGCCGCCGTTGGCGGTAAGGGAGAGCCGCTGGTTTTACTCCATGGCCACCCGCAGAACCACGTAACCTGGCGTAAAATTGCCCCCACGCTGGCGCAGCATTTCACCGTTGTCATGCCTGACATCCGCGGCTACGGTGACAGCGGTAAACCCGCCAGCGATGATGCTCACCGCAGCTATTCGAAGCGTGAAATGGCAAAAGACATTATTTTGTTGATGGCCCGGCTGGGGTTTCGCGACGGCTTTGCTTTTATGGGCCACGATCGCGGCGCGCGCGTGGGGCATCGCCTGGCGCTGGATTATCCCCGTCAGGTTAAGCGCAGCATCTTTATCGATATTGCGCCAACGGCCACCATGTATGCGTTGACCGATAAGACATTTGCCACTCGCTATTTCTGGTGGTTTTTCCTGATCCAGCCATCGCCGATGCCGGAAAAAATGATAGCGGCCGACCCGGCCTTCTTCCTGCGTAAACATATCGATGGCCAGCTTAAAACGCCTGGGGCTACCGAGCCGGAAGTGTTTACCGAGTACCTGCGTTGCTACCAGAATGCGGAGACGCTTCGGGCGGTCTGTGAAGATTATCGTGCTTCAGCAACCATCGACCTCGAGGACGACGAAGCCGATAAGCACCAGCGCATTGCCAGCCCTCTGCTGGTACTGTGGGGAGAGAAAGGCACCGTAGGCCAGCTTTATGATGTAACATCAACGTGGCAGGAAAAGGCGCTGGATGTACGCGGTAGCGCAATGCCTTGTGGACACAGCCCACAAGAGGAGTGTCCCGATGTGTTGCTCAGCGCTATCATGCCTTTCTTAACCTAACCCGACCGATGGCATAACTATGAGCCCCCATGACAATCCGCGTGCACCATTGCCGCTTATTGAAGATCTGAACGTCTTTGTCACCGTGGTTCGCAAAGAAAGCTTTGCCAACGCGGCGGCAGAACTGGGGCTCTCACCGTCTTACGTCAGTAAACGCATTGCGCTGCTGGAAAAAAGCCTTGGCATGCGGCTTTTTCACCGCAGTGCACGCGCCATTCATTTAACGGCAGACGGCCATAAGGCGATGACGGGGGCGCTGTCGGTTCTGGAGAGCATGGGCGATTTTGTTTCAGGGCTTGCCGCCTGGCGTGACGCCATCGAAGGCCATATCCATATGAGCTGCTCGTTTGGTTTTGGCTCAACGTATATGCCCGATGCGCTATCAGCCCTTGCTGAGCATTATCCCGCGTTAAACATTAAGCTGACGCTCACCGACAGGGTTGTCGACCTGATAGAAGAGGGCGTCGACATTGAAATACGCGTCGGAGACGATATTAAAGATCTTTATATTACCCGTCAGCTTTCTTCTAACCGCCGCGTACTCTGCGCGGCGCCCGACTACTTGGCACAGCACGGCACCCCGCTGCAGATTGTCGATCTCAGGCACCATAAATGTCTTGTTATTCAGGAGCGCAGCTCGCAGTTTGGCGTGTGGCCGTTAACCAATGGCACAGAAACACAGCAGACCCACGTCAGCAGCCAGCTCTCCTCTAATAACGGCAGCGTAGTATTAAACTGGGCGCGGAAAGGGCACGGTATTATTCTGCGCTCGCAGTGGGAAGTGCAGCTCTATATTGCCCGCGGCGAACTGGTGCAGATTTTGCCGGAGTGGTACCAGGCTGCCAATATCTGGGCGGTCTATTCCAACCGCACCAGTGGCTCGGCGAAGCTAAAGGCCTGTATTGATTTTCTGGTGGACTATTTTCAGCGGTTTCCGCCGGTGGAAACGTTACGCATAGCTAAATAATTTCAACGCCAGAATACTCCGCGCAGGCGGCTAAAAAACGCTGCTGGAGAACGGGGTCGGCTGCTGCTTTCGCCGCATTTCCCGGCTTTTGGTGGTAAAAATAGCCGCCGGTTGGCGCGGACGAGAGTGTGGGATCGGCTGCAAGCCAGACCTGGGTGCGAGGGCCAAGATACAGAGAGTCAGACGCGCCTGCGCCTCCCATTTTTGTTGCCACCCAGCCGGGATCCACACAGTTAGACATCACTTCAGGCCACATCCTGGCGATAGCAAAAGTCAGCAACGTAATCTGTAGTTTTGAATCCGAATACGCCTGTCCACCATTCCAGCGTCGCTTTTCCCACGTGAGATCCTCAAGCGTTACATCACCGCTTTGATGCAGCGATGAGCTCAGATAAACCAGGCGCTCAGGACGACGAATAAGCGCGGTCAAAATATACGGGGCCAGTGTGTTAACGGCAAATACCTGGGGCAAACCGTCAACGGTCAGTTGGCGTTCTCTTTCCTGGTACCCCACGGCGGCATTATGAATAACAGCGTCAAAGTGGCCAGAGGCGTTAACGTCTTCGGCCAGGGCTTTTGTTTCCGCAATGCTTGAAAGATCGGCCGCGAATACCGCCTCGGCCCCCGGCACCTGCGCAATGGCATGGGCGGCACGCATCTTGTTTCGTGCATGCAGCACAATCTGATGCCCGTCGGCTACCAAAAGCTTAGCGGCCATTTGCCCCAGACCATCGGAAGAACCGGTAATAAAAATACGTGCCATTTAACAACCTCCACGAAAACGAGGGAACAAGATCTGATGGTATGTTTTCCCAAACCGCTTACCTATAACCCGGCAGTCATAACGCTAATGACTTCTGTGTATCAATCGCGAAAAGCCGCACGGTAGCTGAACATTTAAAGGAGAAAAAGCCCGAAAGCGGTTTTGTAAAAATAAAACAGATTTACTCCAGCGTGTGTCCGATTATGCTTTATCAAAAAACACGTAGTACTTATTTACGGCAGGAACGATATCCTCCTGCCGTCTTTTTTATCGCCATACTGGGAACCCATTTAACTACTCCTGAGAGGGGCAAATGAAAATAGCGACGGCAGGAGAGCCACACCTCACAAATGATTTTCTCCGTCGCCGAAATTGTGTCTTACGTCAGCCATTACATGACGCTTTTACCTGGAGACCTGATTGCAACCGGGACACCAGCCGGGGTCGGACTTGGGATGAAACCGGATCCCGTCTGGCTGCGGGCAGGGGATCACATCCGCATTCATATTGATAAGCTGGGCTATCAGGACTATCGGGTCATTTCGCAAATTTAAACAACGGGACATTCATCCAGTTCGCTGTTTTTATTGCGATAAAACGCTATGATTCCTCCGTCAACAGGATTCCCTCGCTGACGGGTAGCTGTATATCGACGTAAAGAGTTTCTACATGTCCGGGCTATCTGTTGGAAACACAATAAGTGATTCACAAATAGCGCAGAAGCGGCAAATAGGTGACGCGGAGAAATGCATACACAGGCGATAACGATACCGATTTTTACCCGCTTTTGCCGTGGGCTTTTACTACTGGGGATCCTCTTGCTGGTGGGTTGCGCACGTTCCGACGCGCTGTGGGGTGTGGTCGATAAAGTGTGCATGACCAACTACCAGCAAACCGGCAGCCCGGCGCCATGCCAGCAGATTTATATGCCGGAAGGTAAAGCCCATGGCTTTAGTGTTATCCAAAACCCGCGTTATCCCTATCACTACATTCTTGTCCCAACGGCGAAATTGACCGGCATTGAAAGCCCCGCACTGGCAGTTGACGGGCGTACGGACTACTTTGGCTATGCGTGGTTGATGCGCCATCTTTTAGCGTACCAATATGGGGAGCCGATACCTGATGACCGGCTCGGTATGGCCATCAACTCCGCGTACGGTCGCAGCCAGAATCAGCTGCATATTCATCTGACCTGCCTGCGGGAAGATGTGCGCCGCCAGATGCTTGCCGAGCGCCCCTATATTCAAGACAGGTGGCAACCATTACCTGATAAATTGCTGCGCCACACCTGGTATGCCCGACGCGTTATGCAGCCGACCGTTATGGGCATTGACCCTATTAACAGCGTCGCACACTATTTTCAATTATCACCTGAACAGCTGGCTGAGTGGGGCATTGCTGTTATTCCCACGATCTTTGACGGGGATAAAGGCTTTATTTTGCTCACCACAAAACGCGGGTGGGATAGCAATAACCGCGCGTCGGTAGAGTCATTGCTGGACAAAGAATGTGCTATTTTACCGCCGCACATGCCCCTGACCAAATAATGCACCGTGAAGCCAGGTGAGATTAAACAGCATCAGATTTTTTTATACATAGGTTATGTCTTTTTCTTATTTGCCAGCATCAGCATGGTTTGAAAAACTCTCGCGGCCGCACCTGACCGGTGGGTAATTTTAATTTTGCTTTTTTTATTGGTTTAAGGAAGACGTTATCTATGCGTACGGTGATTAAATATACTCTGAGGGTATCTCTGCTGGCGGTTTCTCTGGCGGGGGCAATGGTGCTTACCGGCTGCGGCCCTAAACAGGATGCTAATCACATTAAAGTGGGTATCAGCGCCGGTATTGACCAGCCGCTGTGGGACACTGTGAAAAAGGTAGCAAAAGAGAAATATAATCTTGATGTCGAAGTGGTGACATTCACTGACTATGTATTGCCTAACTCTGCGCTGAGCAGCGGTGATATTGACGCAAACTCTTTCCAGCATGGCCCCTATCTGGATAAACAGATAGCCGAGCGTGGCTATAAGCTGGCGGCCGTGGGTAACACCTTCGTTTACCCGATTGCCGGTTACTCGCGCAAAATCAAATCCGTCTCCGAAATGAAGGACGGGGCGCAAGTCGCGGTACCGAACGACCCGACCAACCTTGGCCGTTCGCTACTGCTTTTGCAGGCCCAGGGGCTTATCAAGCTGAAAGCAGGGGTCGGTCTGCTCCCCACCTCGCTGGATATTGTAGAGAATCCTAAACAGCTGAAAATTGTTGAAGTGGAAGCGGCTCAGCTTACCCGCGCCATCGATGACGATAAAATCGACCTTGCTATCATCAACACCAATTACTCGAGCCAGGTGGGCCTGACGCCGGCGAAAAACGGGCTTTTTGTTGAAGACAAAAGCTCTCCTTACGTGAACATTATTGTCGCCCGTGAAGACAATAAAGACAGTGACAACGTGAAGAACCTGGTGAAGGCGTACCAGACAGATGAAGTTGCCGCCGCAGCCGATGCCATTTACAAAGGCGACGCCGTAAAAGGTTGGTAACCGTTTTAACCGGTACCCTTAAGGGCACAGCGTTAAAAACTGTGCCCGATAGCGAAGCGGGAATACCGCAGAAAAATTATAGACCTTTCGAAGGGCCGTATAGTCCAGGCTGGCGGGAGACCAACCCGGAATACTGATTTATGCTATCGATTTTCTTTGTCAGCTGGTCGCTTCGCATCGAATCGAAGGATTTAACGACCTGCCCGTCGTTATAGCGCATGCCCGGGTCAGCGGCCAACGTTCGCACATCGTACAGCAGCTGGTGCTGCTCTTTTAATCCTTCAGCAAGGTCTTTTACCAGCGCGGAACCCACACCGTGAAACCCCTGTTTTGCCATACGTTGCTCAATAACGTTTTTAGGCACCGGGGTTATTCCGCTCAGGGCATATTGCGCATCCGGGTCGCCCTGGCGGCTGTTATATTGCTTTTTAACCACCAGTTCATTTGGATTTAATGCGGTATTACTCAGTAACGTAGCCACAGGAATATGTTGCCAGGCATCGACCATCGCCGTTTTATTGCTTTCGCGCGGGTCGCCAATCATGACCAGGACGTGATCGTTACGGTACATGGCGCTGGAAACCGGCGCGCTGGAGCCTCGTGCCGCCAGCATGGTGTAGGCGAGATCGGCAAACTCCTGGCAATTTCCGCCCTGTAGCGTGGCGGCGGTGCGGCCAGATGCGTAGGTTCGGTCCATATTGGGAGCCTGTGTCCGAAGGGTATCCCGGATTGCTTTTTTATCTTCACGCGCCAGATGAGCACGTAAGTAGCTTTCTCCCTTGCTGCCAACCACGGACAACCACTGGTTACCCGCACCGTGTGGCATATAGTGAACGACCCCATCCTGGGTTTGGGACGCCAGGTTGAGATTACCCATGGTGCGCGGCGAAACGTTCATGACCTGGTTGCGATATTTGCCCGAGAGGCGTAGGGCTTCTGGGGGTAAATAATCATGTGCCGCCAGCATACTGACGCTATGCGCCTGGCTGCCGGAAGAGATGCCGGTACTGTTCATCGGTTATTCCTCAGGTTATGCAGCAAGACGCTTCATGATAGTGACGGTGTAGTGGGCAAAGCGTTCGTACAAAGCGATCAACACTTCAGGCGTAGCCTGGCTTTGCGCAATGCGGGTCCAGACAACAATGTCATCATCTGTCGCACTGGAGGCAACCACAACCGGCGGCGACAGCTCGCTCATCAAATTAACCTGCATTAACTCCCACAGCACTAAGGATCTTTGCTCGTCGTCACAGGTAAAGGGCAACACGCTGCTGAAGCTAATTGCTCCTGCCGGGTAATGATGAAGCTGCATTGAAGGGCCCGACTTCAGCGTGAGTTCGAAGGCTTCTTCGTCGCCTTTAGATTCAGGCGCGATAGCTAAGTAGTGAAATAGTGGGGCGACAGCATCGCCGAAATGGTGGGGCATAACAGACTCCTTGAACACGGGAATAGCATTTCTGCCAGAGCGAGGGCTCTGAAATATCCCTACTGAGTAGCGAAGCCGCAGCGTCGGTTCCCGGAGCCTGTTATTTAGCCGCGTTTATCTGCTGAAAAGATGCGTGCCAACCGACAGACAGCCCGTAAGTAAAAAGAAAGAGGAATAGATGAATACAATAATTATGGGTCTCATTGGTACTCCTTACGATTAGAAAAGCGACACACAGCCGCTTAATAACACCGCGGAAGATACCAAAAATAAATAGCATATCAGTTTGTTAAACATAGGAATTATCACCACCTCGCATCGTTGTTTCGCTCAGATTGCCAGACAAGAATCAAGCGACTGTCAATGAATAGCGAAGGAACGATCAAGGCCGTCCTGAAATGCCTCATGAGGGAGAACCGCCAGCATTGGTGGCTTGTTTGCCTGCGTCGGAGAGATAAACTCAACGATTCATGGCGATGTACTTCGAGGACATATGCATTTCATACAAGCTAACCAGGATGAGGGGAGCCGCCTGGCTGAGATCCGAGCGATTGCAATGAAGCCAGGCTTAGAAGCAGTAGGGCGCTATGACGAAAGGCGGGTCAGAAACCGTTTTCTGGACACCTTTATGCCCGCTGACACCTGGAAAATCGTGCTTAATCACATCCTGGTTGGCTTTTTCGCCTACAGGGACAACCACGATCATCTTTACCTCGACCATTTGTATATTCATCCAGATTTCCAGAATCAGAAGATTGGGCGGGCGGTCATTGCGCACTTGTCCCGCGCGGCAGCCGAAAAAATGATACCGTTGCGTCTTGGAGCGTTACGAAATAGCCCCGCAAACCATTTTTATCTCAGCAATGGTTTCAAAAAAATAGGCGAGGGTGAATTCGATATCTTTTATGAGCTGATCGTTTAAACGCTGGGATCGGCAGCGCATTCAGCTAAGTAGCCCGGCCCCAACGTTAACCGATAACCCTAAAATTGCCAGATTGAACAGAAACGAGATAACGGATTGTAGCAGCGTGATCCGACGCATCTCAGTTGTTCCCGTTGCGACATCCGCCGTTTGCGATGCTACGGCGATGGTAAAAGCATAATAGAGAAAATCCCAATATGCCGGATCCTTCGGTTTTTCAGGAAAGATCATCGGCGTAACGTCTTTACTGCGGTGCAAGTAGTGATTATGCGCGTAATGCATGGCGAAAGAACTGGGCAACAATGCCCAGGAAACGATTAGCGTTGTTGCTGTCAGCAAGACATGAAGCACGCGCGGCGTTCCGCTAAGCGAATGCAATGAGGATAGCTCGCTCAGAATCGCTACAAGACTTGCCATGCAAGCAAAGATAACTATGCCTAACACCAGCGCAGCGCTTTGATCCTGAATTTTTGCAATTCGTTGGATTTCGTTAACTTCCGTACGCAGCATGCGAAACCAGATAAAAATCAGGTACAGCCACGCCAGAACATTCCAGCTGATTAACAGGCGCTGAAGCGTACCCAATTGTACGGGAAGTACGTAATAGCAAATCACACCTGCAATGAGTGAAATCAGCAGCCGAAGTCGAGCGAAAAGGTGAGTCCTTAGCGAAAAGCTCATGAGGTTAGTTGGTCTGCACAAGTGTTTGGTAACGTTAACTGTAGACGAAGGAATGCCTAAATTACTCCTCTCATACTTGATTTAACATAATATACATTATGCGCACCAAGGTTGTAGTGGCTCAATTAATGTCTATTTGTGGGCATTGGTGGTGATGGCAATAGTTTTCAGATCTGTATACCTGGACAACAACTCACTTTTCCTGATGAGGAGTTTTTGACGTCGGGATGTTCACCGTGAAAGAAATCAACCGCCTCAAAATCCTTCAGGATGTCATCGATCTGAATCTGCGTCCTGGCCAGGCTGCGGACATGCTGGGCGTCAGGTCACGTCATTAGCCGTTTGCTGAAACGTTATCGGCAGTTCGGGCCACCTGGTATGAACAACCAGAGTCGCGGTCAATACGGTAAACCGATGATCTTCTACAGCGATAACGCCAGCGTATTCAGAGTCAATAATAAACACGCCAGTGCGCATCTGACACTTCAGGACCGACTGGTTAAAGAACTCACAACTGCTGAAGTGTATCGATTCGCGACTTCTGCTGGATTCTGTTACTTCGCCCAGTCTTCAAGCACTAACCCCGGTACCCGCTCAAACTCCCTCACATTATTCGTCACCAGCACGGCGCCGACGGCAATGGCGTGTCCGGCAATCGCTGTATCGTTCGGGCCGATCGGAATGGGGCGCTGATAGTGGTTTCACACGATCGTTTTTTCCTTGAAAATCTACATTTAACGCTGCGCTTAACGCTTGAGGGGAATAGCTGGCGGCTTGAGCCATGGTAAAGATTGGCGCGCTACGCCTTATGAATAGACTATAATTTAACCAGTAACGCTACGTGATAAAGGTGAAACACAATGCCTAATCCACTTGATGCCTGTATGACTATTTTGCTTATCCTTGGCGCATTACATGAGATGGGATTGTTTCCCTGGTAACATATCCCCGAGCATTAGCCAGCAGGCATGCCTGCCCCCGGGATGAGCTCTCTTTGTGGGCCTGAATCGTCGTCATTCAGGTCGTCATCTTTATGACATCCGGCAGCATTAGCTGTCAGGCGCTGGCGTCCCCTGATGAAAACGCAGCCGCCACACCGACTCAGACTCTGTTTTAACCCATAGCGAAGCTCTTAGCGTTAGCCGTTCCATGCCCCCATTATCATTAAACTGCCATGAGCGATAGGTCAGTAACGCACTGTTGCTATCAATAAGGGAAAGGGAAAAACCGTCAGCGTGTATTTGCTGCGCCCCCATTTCTTCCGCGAGTGACTCAATCACGTGCTGACGCTCATAGCGCCTGCCAGAGCGGCCAATTTCAAAGAAATCACCGTGCAGTAATCCGGCAACAATATCTCGCTTGCTGCGCGTTCCGGCTAAATGTAACCGTCGTTCATCCTCGACCAGCTGGGCTAACAGGTGTGGTAATTCATCTCTCATCATCCCCTCCTTCCCCTGCTCGCTCTACCCCATTCTTCGGCAAAAATTGCACCTGCAGAAAATTGACAGCAGAATAAATCTCGTTAAGGTGATGAGTCATACTTTACGCTCAACATTCCGTTTGCTAACGCTGCGCTTCTGGAAATCATGAACCCAACGCTTCAAACCTTTGCTGGCAGTTTACTTCAGGACAATAACATCCTCGTCGCCTCTTACGATCTCGAGTCGTTGCCGCTCTGCACGAGAAACGCGATGCACCTTAAAGCGCTACATCGGCCAGGAGTGTACAATTACGCGCTGCAGCCTTTTTCTCTTGACTGCCGCAGAGTAAAACGGCTTTGCATCATTAATGGTATGGGCGTGACCTTAGGTGATTCGATAATTGGAATTGCGGCGCTTCACGCTATTAAGGCCATCAATCCCCATATTCACCTGACGGTTCTTCGCCCTGGCACCTGTCAGCCCTACGTCGAAGATATTTATCGCCTTGCAGGTAAGATTATTGATGAACTGCATTATTTGCCGGCCGCGCTATCAACATTTAAGGGATATGATGCGCTGATTGACGCCGGCAATCAGCTTTTTCGCAATGACTTCGCCACTCAGGAAATGCATGATTTCTTCTTACGCCACCTTGGCATCGATCCTGATTCCGTCCCGGCCGATATCAAAACAAACCGCTGGCTCAGCGAAGGCATGCCTGAGCAAGATCCGGTGCTGAACATGCCATATGTCCTGTTGAACCATCGTGCCAGCACGCCGCTTCGCAATATCCCACACGGCATTCTTGCGGAGTTTGTGGAGCATATCTATCAGCGTCACAAAATGCCCGTGGCGGGTTTCGGCAGGATAAACCACCCGCACTTCATCGATCTATCTTCACATTCACAAACCACTCAGAACTTTATCACCATTATTCGATATGCCCGCAGGCTTTATACCTGCGACTCATCGGCGCTGCATATAGCCGCTGCGTTTGGGGTACCCACTATTTGTTACTTTAACGCGATCAAACCATCGCTGCGGGCGGCATACTACCCACGTTGTGAAAGCCTGGATATGGGAACGGAGCGTTCTGAACGGCTGCATCAGAGCGAGGATCATGCGCTGTTGAGTGAAATTGAGAACAACTACCGACGCTATCTTGCACTGGCTTAACCGGGTAAACGCTGGCCGTGAAAAGACGGCCAGCATTGCACTATTTATTGATGCCTGTGATCAACACGGTCGATTTTTTACATTGATTGTCCCGGCAAACGCCGGAAAACCAAATCTGTCCTTTACCAATCATCAGCCCCTGATCATTGGCAAACAAATCCTCATATTGCTGAGCGCTAACCGCCGCCACCAGGTCCGGGGTGAAAATAGCGTCATAGTTTTTAATCAGCTGTGGCTGACTTTTAATCTGAACTTTTTTCCCGCCCAGCTTAACGGTTATCGGATATGCAACAAGTTTTGCAACCTCGGGTTTATTTTTAGCTGCAATTTGCGCCTTTAAGTTATTGAAAAAATCGTGATAATTTTGATGTGAGCTCAACAACTGTTCCAGCCGTGCATTCATCTCTTGTTCGCTGGCTGCCAGCGCCGTGCCGGACCAGGTGACTGACGCTGAGAGTAACAGATAAGCCAGTAATGACGTGAATTTCATAAAATATTCCTCTTGCCTTAAATATCATTAAATTACCGGATTTATACCGCTTTTGCTTCTCGCCGTGAGACACGTTTCAGGAGACGGTATGCCGACAAATGTTCCCCTGGGATGAGCATATATGATATAATTTGACCAATTCGTTGATTTTAAATAACTGTAAATACATTGTATTAATATGAAACACATCATTCTGGCGCTTTGTATTCTGACACCGATAAAAGTATCCATAGCCTCCGTCAGCGCGAGCTTCGGCGTCAACATGACCATCATTCCGGAGCGCTTGCCGCCTAAAGTGACTAAAATTAAACTTTCAGCAGAAAGAGTGATTTTTGCTTTTCCTGAAGCGCTTCTGCCTGTTTTTGCATCAGCTCGGCAAGCCTCTGCTGCAGCATCTGCATCTGGTCCTGTATAATTTTAAGTTCCTCCTTAGACATCCCAGGGCCTTCGTCTTTGATTCGCTGGAACAGGTCGGAGATTTGTTTTGTCACCTCTTTTATTTGTGCCGCAATGTCATTCCCGGGACCCGTTTCATTGCCCTGTCCTGCCGCAGTCAGGGCTTGTGAAAATGTCGCTGCATTTAAAATCATACGATTATCCTCTTTTTTGTTGTTCCTTTATTATCTATCGGATTTTCAATGAAAAAGATAAACCACGGGGGGCTTTTTTTGCTAATGGGGTACCAGACTGCGGCATACGCTTAACACGAGCTGCCGTAGCCAACGGTGTGCGAGGTCAACCTCTGAGCGCGGGTGCCACATCTGCGAAACAGTGATCGTTCTCGTACTGACCGGTAATTCAAACATCGCGAGCCTGGCTTTCTCGCCCTCGTTATCATGAACGGGCTGATTAATCAGAAAGGAAGCGGGCACCAGAGCGATAAGATCGGACGTCTGCGCCACTTTTAGCGAAGCCGGAAAACCCGGCACCATCGCGGCAATTTTTCGAGTTAGCCCTTTTTCTCTCAGCGCATCATCTACTGGCCCATGAGTCACACGGCTACGGCGGGAAGCGACCACATGACCATATGAGAGGTACTGTTCGACGGTTACCTCAGCGATGTTTGCAAGCGGATGACCGGCCCGAACCACGCCGACAAAACGGTCACGAAACAGCGCCTGCAGCCGTATTTCTGGGCCCATCTCACCCATGACACCGATTTCAAGGTCGACCAGCCCCTCACGCAGGTGCCGGGAGTCTTTCTCAGGTTTTGGCGCGAAACATAGCTGAACCAGCGGCGCTTGTTCCGCCGCCGCGGCGATCAGCGACGGGCCAAACGCCTCTATAAAGCCGTCGTTAGCTCTGATGACAAACGCGTAATCCAGAGCAGACAGCGTCAGTTCTGCCGTTGAAGGGCTCAGCAACGCTCGGGCCTCCAGCGCCGCGTTTCGTGCTCGCTCACGGATAGCTTCGGCATACGGCGTAAGCACCATGTTTCTCCCTGCTCTGACCAACAGCGGGTCGCCCGTTGCCGTTCGCAGGCGGCTAAGTGTTCGACTCATCGCCGAAGGGCTTAAGCCAAGCCGCCGGGCGGCACCAGCAACGCTCCTTTCCGCAAGAAAGGTGTCCAGCGCCAATAATAGATTCAGGTCAGGCTCGTTCATCCAGGCTCCCTGTAAACAGATATGGCGTTTTGTGCAGCATTTAACTGCATATGCTGCGTCTTCCGCCTTTCATCAAGTATCACTATATTTTCTGTATTGACAACTTAATAAAAATTGCCGCACGGCGGTAAGGAAAAACGATGGAATTATTCTCAAGCCAGCCTGGTGATGAAGGGTTGGCGGCTCGTCAGCGCCTGATGGCTATGCTCGCCGTCATGACAACCGTGACAATGGCGGTGTTTGATGGATCCATGGTGAACATTGCGCTGCCAGGCATCGCCAAAGCTCTCGGAGTATCCGCGAGCGATGCTGTTTGGGTCGCGAATGGTTATCTGCTCGCGGCAGCGATGACGCTGGCTATTTTCGCCGCCCTGGCATCCCGACAGGGGTTCAGGCAGGTTTTTGTCTTTGGGTTGAGCCTGTTTACCCTCGCGTCTGCGGGCTGTGCGCTCTCCACATCGCTCGAGATGCTGGTTTTAATGCGGGTGCTGCAGGGCATTGGCGGCGCTGCGGTACTTAGTCTATCTCCGGCAATTCTGCGATCAGTATTCCCTAACCGCCTGCTGGGCAGGATCCTTGGGCTAAACGCTTTTTTAATCGCCACCAGCACGGCCATTGCCCCCCTGCTCGGCGGGACACTGCTCTCTACGCTCGGCTGGAAATGGCTGTTCGCCATTAACCTGCCGCTGGGGATCGTTGCTCTCCTGCTAAGCCTGCGTGTTTTGCCGGGCATAGCTGCCGTTAACCCGAAGCCGTTCGATTATGCGGGGGCGCTTTTTTCTGCTCTGTTACTGGGTTCAGTGATTATGGCCGCCGACAGCGTCTCGAAATCTGAGGGGCATATTGCTGCTTTATGTTACAGTGTCACGTCTGTATTGGCCGGTGTCGCCTTTATCTGGCGGGAACGTCGCGCGCCCCAACCCCTGCTCCCATTGACACTGTTCGCCTCCCCACGCTTTTCACTGGCGGCCATGACCTCCCTGGCGTCGTTTATTGGGCAAGGGATCACTTTTGTCGCCCTGCCGTTTTTATTCCAGAACGTTTACGGTTACAGCGCCTTAGGATCAGCGCTGCTCTTTACGCCGTGGCCGGTTGGTATCATGCTCGCAGCCCCGCATGCAGGCCGCCACTCCCCGGCGCTCATTGCCACCGCCGGTTTAGGCGTATTTACGCTTGGTCTGGTGCTTTTAGCCCTACTCCCGTCCCACGCGCAGGCATGGGATATTGGTCTGCGTAGCCTGGTATGCGGTATTGGTTTTGGCATTTTTCAGAGCCCTAACAACCGGGAGATGATGGCGAATGCTTCACGTGAAAACAGCGGCTACGCCTCGGGCATATTGGCTATCATGCGAACCTTTGGTCAGTGCCTGGGCGCTGCGATCGTCGGCATTATTCTGGCAGTATACGGCAGCGTCATATGGCAGCAGCCACAGGCGGTTCGCGTCAGCCTTTGGATTGCCGCTGGCGCTACATTGCTGGCTATTGGCTTCAGCGGCCTGCGCATAGTGCAGTTAAAACACCACAAAATTTAGCCGCGCTGCGCCAGGCTCTGGCGTAACGGCCAGATGTTCATAAATGGCAGGTGTCGCCCTACTATTCAGCCGTCGTGGTCCCTCTGTTTGATAATGGCTATACCTGCATGCTGCGGGAGAGTAACTCCATCATGTGACTCTCAATAAAGTAAACCAGACATGTGATTATCATCTCATGGTATAGGCCTTTATCTTTTATTAATGATTTCATCATGATACAAGCGACAAGAAAAAAACATTGAGCAATATCAACCACTTTTATGACATGAAATAACATAGAGACCTCCATACTAAGGTTTTACTAACTATGCTATGGTTTAGTTTTTTAGTGCGATAAGTTTTTCATATTTTGCGCATGGAATTTACTTCCCGTTGAAGATGAAGTGGAAAAAACGGGTGGTCCTGGTCTATCAGCCACATTATGTCATCAGGCGTGAGGGCGAAATCAGGGGTACGTGTGTTGGCTTAAAAGCGTTTGAATGGCTCTGAGCGGCGGCAGGGCTGAAAAAGATTGGCAACCCCACGGTTGGCCGTGGGGGGAAATTTTTGTGAAGCAGCGAGTATATCAATTGAGGGCTTGTTACTTTTTGTTTTGTGATACCTTGTCAGGATAAATGACACTTCTCACCCTTTTACCGGACGCTGCAGAGGCTATCATTTTTTTTGTAATAGTGTTGTAGGTAATGACTTCTGCCGATAATGTGTTTCCATTCTGTTGGACAAAGGCGTCATCGCTCAGGATCACTTCTCCTGTTTCTGGCGTATATTTGAGTTTTTTAGACGTCCCGAAAAATGGTTTTCCATCCTCAGTTATTCCATTGTATTTTATTGGACCACCTGTCGCTGTTATATAAGTCTCATCGGGATTTTCACGATGATAAATGGCTTCTTCTGCATCAATTGTCATATCTCCACTTACAGCATGAACATGGCCAACAGCCTTAATGTTTCCGTTCGCTAATATTAACTGATTATCCGAATCAATTGTGTACTTGCCTGGCATCACGTTAGCGGCATTAGCCACGCCAGTAATAAAAGCTAAAATAATAATGCATCCTTTCATTTGTCTCTCCACTGTCATATTCAATTATGGCCAGCTATTCAGTAATCATTTTAAAACCGTAGCGTGAGCCACGCTTCCCCCTGCCACTATGCCTTTCTGGTGAGGTACCTGCACGGCATTTCTGTTCACCGAAGGTCTGCGCCCAAATTTGATGACTTTCCGTTCTACTGCCAGCCATCCGTGTACCCGCATCAGTGGAACCATAAAGGCGGGCTAACCGACTAATTAGCATATCTTCTCAGACATAAAAGGAGTATGAATGCAACCCACCATCAGCTTGCCCGGACCTGCCGGTCCGGCCCCCGCAGCCGACCATCCGGTCCCTCATCACGCTCCCTCCGTAACGCCACCAGTCTCTTCCCGTCCCTTTAAAACGCTCTCCAGAGAGATGGCCGCCAACAGAACGGTGGATGAAGTCGGTGGCCGGTTCAGAAGTGCAGGAGTGCCCCACGATATCGCCTCCCACCTTGCGCGGGAAGAACTGATAAAACTCGGTTATCCAGGCGCTGACCCGGACAAAAGCTATATGCTGATTATCGACAGCAGAACCGGTGAGCATTCCAGACTGACCTTGACAGAAATGATGCTGCTTAATCCGCAGAAGAATAAATCGTGGTTTGACCTGAAAACCTCACCCACTGAAAAAATTATTCTGCTCGATAGCAAGGGGAAAAAGGTGACTGGCATTGGCTCGCCGCTGGATCCGGCCCGGTGGCTGAAAGTTATCTGGGACGTCGATTTTAAAGGCTACTACCTGAAACAGATTAACCATGCCAGCAGCAGACCCGGATATCAGGACGACAAGGCCTTCCTTAATAAATCCGCATTCATCAAAACCTGGAAACTTGAGTATCAGTCAGGAAGGTTAAGTGACAGCGCCATGCAGCTTGCTGCCCGGGCCAGTGGAGTACCAGACGACCGGCTGGGGGACGCCACAAGCTGGTCGTCACTCGACGCCGCAACGATCAGAAACGCCCGCCCGGATGACAGTGTTGAAATCGGACTGCTTGAAATCAACGGTAAACCCTCCACCGATTTAATGACAATCCGGGATAAGAAAACACATCACTTATTGCTCTGGAAACCCGGCCAGCACCCACCGCTTATTGAGTTCAGTTCACCGGAAAAGCTTAAAGAGTATATTGCGGGGCACGGCCATTCCCCGCAAAAAATGAAGGCGCTTCTGGCACATTTTTCTGTCTCAGACGGTCGGACGGACCACCCCTTCCGCAATTATGTGAAAGCATACGGCGTGGAAAAAGCCATGTCTGAATTACAACGTGGCCATCTCAACCTCCAGGACACCATACAGCTTAAAGGAAAAGTGCTGGATGCCCCTTTTAACGACATGGCCCGCCGGCAGACAGAACGGCTGAAATCGGACGCAGACACCCTGATTGTCTCGGATGCCGATGCTGGGGAGAAAATGTTCAAACAGCGCCTCAGTGATATCAACAAGGTAATGTTTTTCCTGGCACCACTTGCTGCCGTTTCCCCCCTGTCAGAAGCCACCGTAAATGCCGCCTTCTTCGCGACGGGCCTCACAGAGATTGGTACAGGTGTTCATGATATATCCGGGGGGAAAGTCAGTGAGGGAATGGGGGAAATCGCCGCTGGTACGCTGAAAGTTGCATTGTCAGGGCCGGGATTAACGTCCCAAGGAAAAACGGCTGCGTCTGAAGCCGTGGATACCCTCCCTGGGGAAAAATCAGTGCCAGATTCGCCTAACCCGGTACCCGCTCAGGAACTGGCAGAAAATCGCTCACGGCCTAAAATATCAGAGGTTAAAGCCGCTTCACTGCCTGCCGGAAAGACAGAGACATCTGAGCCTGTACCATCGAGGACTGTTGCAGACAGTAAATCACAGGATTCAGCTTCACAGCGCCTGTTACGTATTCAGCAACAGGGGCTTTCCGGCCGCGGAGCGATTGCGGTGGTGCGACGCTGGCTTGGCGAAAGCGGGTTGAAAAAAGAGCTCAACAATTTACAGGATATTATTCGTACTAACCGGGAAATAAGTGAAACCGAACGAGCTAATCTTATAGCAAAACTTGAGAAGTTTGCCCCCAATATTAGTGACAGTGAACCGCTAAAAGAATATGCAGAAGGCGGTAATGGAAATTATGCTCGGATAAATAACTATTTACGGCACGGTGATAATCCAGAACAGGATGGAATCCTGGCAAGTCAAGAAGCCAGTCGGTTGCTAGAGGATTTCAATGCTCTGTCGGAGTATAAAGATTATACCTACCGTGCAATTAAGACGCCGAGTGGTGTCTATGGAGACCAGATAAAAAAAGGAGATTTAGTAATGGATAAAGCTTTTTTGTCCACGTCTTTATCCCCCCATGATACGGTTAAGGAGTGGGGTAATTGGGCGGAAGATATTTCTGCGACAGATGATGGCGACAAAGTTATCTTTGTAGTGGACAAGGATGTTCCTAAGAAATTTGCGGGCAACAATTTCTTACCTAATTATTCACTTGTTGCACCATCCACGGTATTAAAAGTAAGAAAAATAATAACCACGACCGATTTTCAGGGAAGGAAAACGACGATTGTTGCGTTATCCTCCCCTTCATTAAATGAGTCTATACATAACCCGGTAAAAAATATCTGGTCAGGACAGCGGATGTTTTAAGGGTAAGGCGTACGCCAGGAGAGCGACACAGTTCGGCCAGCGTTTGCCTCATGGTGTGGTCGGGAGCATATCCGGCTTCAGGTGATAGGCCGGGATCATTCTGGTGTTGCCCGTCAGGCTATCGAACACGTTGTGTTCCACCGTAACGATCCCCATACCTGACTGCCTCAATACGGAGATATCGGCGGCAATACGCTGCAGGCCAAGCCAAAATAGGCCATCCAGCGCATTCACCTGCAACCCGGCCTCCAGCGCAATTTTAAGCCGCTCCCTTGGCGATCTTACCTGCAGGGCTATCTGCTGATAAGCCGTTGCCGGGTTTCCTCCAGGCTCAATCCTGCGTATCCGGTTAGAGAAGCGGTAGCGGAAAGCATCAGGCACGGCGCTGAGATCCGCTTTTATGCTGTAGACCTCGCCGCGCCTGCTGCCGTTGATGGTAACGCTCTTTTGGCTAAGCTGGAACTCGGCTCGCATTTGGTCGATTAGCTGCGGTGCCCGCAGGAGCAACAGGCGAAAAGGCAGTTCGAAGCTGGTGACGTAGTCCACGTTGAGCAAAGCAAGGCGCAGCCGCTGTTCCGCATCCTGTGGCTCCTTCTGGTATTCCTCCCTGACCTCTTCCCACTGGCGGCTGAGGCGCGGCGTCTCGTCAATCTCCGTAAAACTGTATTTTTCAATCTGATAATCGATGCGGTCGCTCATGAAGGCACCTTTCACATTTTTAGTTTTCAGGATCCGCTGAACTCGCTAAAAAGCCGCTGGCCAGAGACAGGAGGGCTTTGATAGCTTTCGGCAGAATAATTTGAGGAGCTTCGCTTGTGGCCATCCAGAGGGCGGCTTCAACAACTACAGGTTTTCGCTGCCCTTCCGACAGCAGCCACAGGTTACAGCTCGCAAATCATCTCGAAGCAGCGGAGCAACACGCTACCGCGTGACATCGGATAAAGACTTTCTTTCACTACGCTAAACCCCTGCGTCAGATAAAAGTCGCGGGCGTTTGGCGTGGAAGAAAGCGTTAGCGTATTAATCCCCCGCATTTTGGCTTCCTGCTTGATGGCGCCAATAATCTGCTTTGCCAAACCTCGTCCTGTATACGCAGGCAAAGTAAATACCGCTTCGACCGAACCATTTTTCAGATCCAGAAACCCCGTGGCTACCGGCACGCCGTTTTCACTCTCGGCCACAAAGAAAGGATTATTGATTATCTCGTTTCGGTAGCCCGCGGGCATTTGATCGGGGGTCCAGGCCATCAGCACATCTTCCGGATAAACGTCGCGGCAACCAAAACGAATCGCCTGATTTCTTATCTCCCACAGCGCCTGCGCTTCAGCAGGTATTGCTCGTCTGACCGTCATCGGTTGATCTCCGAAATGCTCCGTTACTTAAAGGAAAGTAAGTGTTATGACTTAGCCTGAAAAGGAATGTTACCCTTTGATGAAAATAGCATTTAATTGAGGACTGCTCGATGAAAAAAATCTCTGCCCTGTCCGGTTCGCTGGCTCTGCTTTTTACCGCCTCGGCGTTTACTGCCGACGGCAAACTGCCGGCCCCTATTGAGGCATTAGAAAAGCAGGGGTTCGAGTTGAAAGGCGAATTTAAAGCCCCGGGCGACCTGCAGGGTTATGCTATGCAGTATCAGGGGCAAGGCACCACCGTTTACCTGACCCCGGATAAACAGCACGCCATCATGGGTAACCTGGTCAATGCCGAAGGCAAAAACCTGAGCGACGCGGAAGTTGAGAAGTTTGTCTATGCGCCAATGGCGAAAGCGATGTGGCAGAACCTCGAAAAGCACCGCTGGATAGCCGCCGGGGATGCTAAAGCGCCGCGCATTGTTTACGTGTTTGCCGATCCGTACTGCCCATACTGCACACAATTCTGGGAACAGGCCCAGCCGTGGCTGAAGTCAGGCAAAGTCCAGCTCCGCGTGCTGTTAGTGGGCATGCTGCGACCGGATAGCGGGCAGAAAGCGGCGGCCATTTTAATGTCGAAGGATCCTGCCAAAACGCTGGCCGACTACGAGGACAGCAAAGGGAAGCTTGCGCTGCAAAAACCGGACAAGATAGACCCGGTCATCGGCGAAGCATTAAAAGATAACCTCACGCTAATGGATGACCTCGGCGGTAACGCCACGCCGTCAATCTACTACCTCAATGCCGAAGGCCGCCTGCAGCAACACCAGGGCATGCCGGATGCCGAAACGCTGAATACCATCATGGGCGATAAGTAACGGCTACAGTTTCAACAGCGGTTTACGCTGGCGACCGGGTTCACTGAACAGCGCCAGCGCAAGCCGCCACTCCTCCAGCGTATATACCGTAGCCTCAGGCAGTTCGGCCTGAGGTAGTATTTGCCACAGAGAAGTAAACCAGCCCCGCCACGCTTCAACCGGCGTTACCGCCAGCGCATCCCTCAGATGAAAACGCTGCGCGGTAATGTTCCTTCCACGTGGAGAAAAGGCTTTACCGCTCAGTAAGCCGTAAGAAATCAGCGCCGCCCGGCTATTGAGGTGTTCGAGCATCAAAGTGGCTAATTCGCCCCCCACCGCGTCATAAACCCTGTCAACCCGACGTGCAGCATCGGCAATTGCCCGATGGTCTTCACTGCTGAGGGGAATAATGCCTGAATTCAGTAACGCCGGAAGATGCTGGGCCGAGCGATAGATGCCATAGACTGCCGTTGCCCCCTGCCTTTTCGCCCACTGCGCCAGTAAACCGGCGCAGGCCGAACCCGCCGCGGTAAGCAGCACTTTTTTCCCCGCAACCGGCCATTTCGCCAACATCAGCCTGGCGGCCAGCGGGTTGATTTAGCCCCGTGCTGCAAGCTCATCAGGAATGCCGTCCGGCACGGGCAAGGCCCACTGAATCGGGCAGTCAACCCAACGCTGCCAGGTTCCTTCACCGCGCAGCGGTAACACCCGCCTGCCGACCCACTCCGCTGAGTCAGCCTGCTCAACGACGCCAACGCCTTCATAGCCGGCAATGCGAGGCGGAAAGACCCGGTGACGGTAGGCGCCGGTAATGGGGATAAGATCGGAAGGGTTAATCGGCGCATAGTGCATGCGCACTCGTAGCGTACCAGGAACAAACGGTGCTAGCGGAGCGTGTTCAAGGGTCAGAACCTGTTCAGGCTCACCAAACTGCCGGAACCAGAGCGCGGTGTTTTCCATACTAAAGTGCCTGCAACTGCCATATTGCAGGCACTATACCACGCCAGAGAAGCCGCAAAACAGAGCGTTTTCGTGACGGTGTCACTTATGAATCACAGATTACGGTAATAAAACGTGGTGGAGCACGGGCTCCCGTCCGGCATCAACGCATAATTCGGCAGATCCCCTACGCGCAGCCACCCCATTCCCTGATAGAACATCTCGGCATCACTGCCGGTCGCGGTATCCAGCACCAGAACCGATTTGCCGTGGGTCGTGGCTACGGCTTCAAGATAGCCCATCAGACGCTGAGCAATTCCTCTGCGCCGTGCCGCGCGGTGAACCAGCAGCTTGGCAACGTCCGCCCGATGCGGCTGGTTTTCCGGCTGGCTGACGATCAGCTGCACGGTGCCGACAATACGTCCCTGCCCATCTTCTGCGACAATCACCGTTCGCTCACCCCGCGCTACGCTTTGCCCGACATCGCCCCAAAAAGCAGCCGCTTTATCCGGCGACAAGGGATGTAAAAAGCTGACCGAAGCCCCACCTTCCACGCAGTCAATTAAAACGTCCGTCAATTCTGCTGTAACGGCTGCAAACTCACAGGCTTTTAGGGAACGAATTCGATACTCGGGCACAGCGCGACTCCTGAATGTTCGTTTACGTTATCTCCGGGGCATTACGCCGCGCGCGCCGTGAAAAGCGGTGCGCATGATCTGCATAAAGCTAAGTAATCTGGCGGGATAATACCGGGCATAAGGATAGACCAGATTAATGGGTAACTCCGGCGCCTGCCATTCAGGAAACATATGGATAAGCCGTCCCGCCGCCAGGTCTTCCTCTACCACCCAGGATGAGACAATCCCTACTCCCATCCCGCATAACAGCGCATTACGCATGGCATACAGGCTGTCCGTACTCAGCCGGGGCTCGATGGGCAGGCGATATAAGGAATTATTATTGCTGTTGGTTAGCGCGACTTCGTTACGGTAAAACGTATTCAGCGCGAGCCATGGCAGCGTCTGCAGCCAGGATACATCCTGTTGCTCAGCGGCAGGCTGTAGCTCTGGCGCAGCGACAACGATGCGCGGGATCTCGGCCAGAAGCACTGACACCACCGACGTGTCGCTGATTTGCCCGACCTGTATTGCGCAGTCAAATCCTTCTGCAATGAAATCAGGGCGGCGGTCGTGCAGCGTCCATTCTACGTTCATTCGGGGATAACGAGTCAGATATTCATTCAATGCGGGAGGTAGCCTGGCCTTACATCACTTTGGCTGGAATGGCGTAGTGATAGCCGCCTCGCTCAGCAGCGCGCTGGCCTTTGTTTATCGCTATGCTCGCCCGTAAATATTAAGGCCCGCTATGCGGGCCTTTTTTCATGCGCGTTCAGTCCTGAGCGTTCTTGCTTGATGCATGGCCTGATCCACCTCGGTGACCACATCGTCAAGGCAGGAATGACGGCTGACATCGTATTCCACACATCCCCAGTTGAAAGCCAGCGTCCACGGGTTTTCTGCCCGCTGATTAAACGCCGCAACCTTGCCATCAAGATGCTGCATCGCGATAAACGCGCCCTCTTCGCTGGTCCCGTTAAACAGCAGGATAAATTCATCAACGCTCTGTCGGGCAATGAGGTCGGTTTCGCGGAAGGAAGAGTTCATCAGCTCGGAGAAAACGACCAGCGCTCGATCGCCCTGCTCATGTCCAAAGCTGTCGTTAATGTGTCCGAAATGTTCAAAAACGACATACGCCACGGAAAGATGCTCCGCGCGGCGGTCTGCGCCTCGCGTTGCGTACTGCCCCAGAAACATAAAACCCTGACGGTTCAACAGCCCCGTCAGTTCATCGGTCATGGCAGTATCCAGCATCTCATCCCCCTTGTGCAGACAAAGAACAGCTCTGCCTAGAGTTTAGATGAACATTTCATTCAGGCTGCATAAATGCGATTTTTACCCGCACGTTTGGCGTTATAGAGCGCATCATCCGCCGCTTTTAGCCATTCGGCGGCGTCCGGCATCTCTTTCGTCGCGCAGGCGATGCCGATACTCAGGGTGCAAAAGGCGTTTTTTTCCGGCAGAACGCGGACGTTAATGGACTCCAGCAGGATCCGCTGTGCAATGCCTTCAGCCTCTTCCAGCGAGGTGTTGGGCATCAGAACCACAAACTCATCGCCACCGAGGCGAGCCGGGGTATCGCTTGAACGCGTAACCACGCGCAGCACGTCCGAGACCGCCATTAAAATAGCGTCGCCGACCTTATGCCCGAAGCGGTCGTTCACTTCTTTAAAATTATCGATATCAATAAACATCAGCGCCGAGCTTCCGCAGGCCATACGCAGCCGCGCCAGCTCATTGCTTATCTTATGCTCCAGCAGGCGGCGGTTAGCGATTCCCAGCAGGGGATCCATCATCGCAATGCTTTCCAGCTCCCGGCTTTTCTCACGCAGCTTTAGCGCCATCGAAGCGGTGAGCATGCTGAGCGCGATGGTGTAAACGGAAATAAGCGGTAGCGTGGCGTACATCGTCCGGGCAGAAACGGCCGGTTCAAACGGCATACCGTGGCTCAGCCAGGTGAGTAAAAATGTGACCACCATTGCTCCCATCGCTCTCATCATCAGCGGCTTTCCACCTGCGGCTAACCGGTCAGAAACAAGGATAGTAACGATAGCAACCGACGGCAGCGCGCTGAGCGAGATCATCGCGATCCAGAACCCCCCCGCCGCTGCGTCGATAATCAGGTTCTGCTTTTCACTGTTAACCGGAGAACCGGAAAAACGGGCTTTCAAAAGCGCCACGTGCGGCCAGATAAAGGCGTTAATGACCAGCAGTGCAACCACCGCCGGAGAAGACTGCTGCTGATGCAGTACCGAGAATAGGGGTAAAAAGCACAACAACGTGCCCAGCATACGCATGATATACATACGGTTTACAAAGCGGGAGCCGTGAGTTCTGGCATTCTTATGAGGATCGGGTATACGCATACATTTCTCAGGCAAAAGAACCCGCAACGGCGAACTAAGCAGCCATATTACACGATGATAAAGAATCGAAAGTGAACATGGCTATTATGAATCACTAATGTGCGACGTCGCGATAGCTTCGGTCGCATTTGTACTTGCGCTGGTCTTATTGCGTCCCTGCCGCTTTGACAGATACAAATTCTTATCCGCTTCAGGGATAAGCTTGTTAAACGTCGCTTCCAGCGTATTTTCCCCCAACGTTGCTTCGGCAAGGCCAATACTCACGGTAATAAATAACGACTGCTGATCGTAGTGAAAGCGATTCAACTCAATGGTTTTACGGATCTGCTCGGCGATGTCAAAACCCTGCCTTGGGTCGCGGGTTCGGCAAACCACGACAAATTCTTCCCCGCCAATACGCGCGACCATTCCCCGGTCACCCACGGTCTCCAGCACCCGAGCGGCAAAGGAAGCCAGTACGGCATCACCGCATTCATGGCCCCAGCTGTCGTTGATGCGCTTGAAGAAATCAATATCCAGCAGCATCACACACAGCAGCGTCTGAGCACTGGCGGTTTGTTTTTGCTGACGGGTTCTGCGCTTAAGCGCTTCGAACAGGCCAGATCGGGAATACACGCCGGTAAGGTAGTCGTAGTCAGCCCGCAGTGACGTCTGCTTAATCAGTTGATTAATAGCATCCACGCTGATGGATACGATCAGTGGACAAATGGCAATGGTTGCAATCCCCAGACGTGCGGAGAACATCTGATCGACCAACAGCAATGGTTGATCGGAATGGAGATTAATCGCCGCATGGGCAACCAGCACAATCTCCACTGCCCCGGTGATAAGCGTTAACAGTGCGGTCACCGGAAGTGGATAACGAATGGCGCACCAGATAAGCGCCGGCAGCGGAAACGCGAGGCTGCCGGCTCCGCCGATAATGATGGCCGTACAGACCGCGATAACCACGGCAAACAGGGGGTATAAATCAGAAGGTATAATGCCGGAAAACTTACGCCATGAAGGCAGACTTGCGGTGAGCAAGCACGGTAGCATCAACACACCGGTAGAAAATTGCTCGCTAACCCAGTCGGCGTATAGCGGCATAAACTTTTCGTGATAATCCCCGTGGATACCCAACGAACCGACGGCCCCAAATAGCGAGGATAATATGGCGGCAATCAGCGAGAAATTAAAAATATTAAAAGCATTTAGCGCCCAATTGCTCTCGTCCATATTACGAGAATAACGTAACAATAAACGCGCAGCGGTGATGATAAAGACCATGTTGGAGAAGTTGATGATCGTTGACTGCCACCCCCACTGCGTGGTGAAAGCGTCATACACCAGCATTGCCGCATAACATATAAAATAGTAAACGGCCTTATTTAGCCAGGGGTTGCGCACAAAGATTGCGGCCAGCACCGCATTCAGTGGCCAAAATAACGACAGGTCGTTAACCAGCCTTAGCGACGCCCCAAAGAAGTAAAATAGTGTGGTGAGAACAAAAACACTGATAGCATTTAACAGCATCTTTTCTGGGGAAAAGAATAAAATCTTGGGTCGATTAACGATGCTATCCTGGTTCATATTTATTCATTCACCGTTGAAAATAAATAGCGCCATCAGGTGATTGCGAAATAAGCATTAGCTTAGCATGTTTACTAACACAACAACCCAGGGCATTGAGAGAAAGCGGAAAATTCACTCAACCAGCTAGCGCACCGCATCAACTATTATCCATAAGGTAAATTTTTGCCACCTCCAGCCCTCGCCTGATGCATGAACAGGATTTGTGGCTAAAAATTCAGACTTATTGCCAATTAATAATTAGCAGCCTCAGGTTTAACCGATGTTTAAAGTGACTGTCTTATAGTCCCTAAAAGTAGGTTTTCCCGGAGACGAAATGCGCAAAACACCGTGGGCGGAACGATTACTCATCACCGTCATTATGCTAACCGTGCTGGCCACCGTTAGCCTGGTCGGCGTACTATGGCTACGCGTACCGGGATTATTACTGCTGTGATCCCATAGTAGGCCTAAAAAATAGAACGCCCAATGCGCTGAGAAAAAATTTCCAGCGCGGCTGTTCCCGCCAGGGAGTTCCCGGAAGCATCCAATTCCGGACACCAGACGGCAATCGACATCTCATTTGGCACATTGGCGATGATTCCTCCACCCACGCCAGACTTCCCCGGTAAGCCAACGCGATAAGCGAATTCACCCGCGCCGTCATACATCCCGCTGGTCATCATCAGCGCATTAATTTGCCGTGCGTGTTGCGCGGAAATAACAGGCTCATCGAGATGCAACGCATGCCCCTGCCTGGCGAGGAATAAAAACGTTTTTGCCAGTTCCAGGCAGCTCATTTCCAGCGAGCAGTAATGGAAATAGGTCTGCAGCACCGTAATGACGTCATTTTCAAAATTGCCAAAAGATTTCATCAGCCAGGCAATAGCGGCATTACGTGCAGAATGCTCAAATTCAGAACGCGCCACGCGCGTGTCATAGACTAAATCATCCGCGCCAGAAAGCTGGCGAACCACCTCAAGCATTCGTTGCTTAGGTGCGCTGAGGCGCGTTTGCAGCATGTCGCAGACCACCAGCGCGCCGGCGTTAATAAACGGGTTGCGGGGTTTGCCCTGCTCCAGTTCAAGCTGCAAGAGGGAATTAAACGGCTGCCCGGAAGGCTCTTTCCCGACGCGTTGCCAGATTTCATGCTCTTCATAACGCCCCATCGCGAGCGTCAGACTAAGCACTTTAGAAATTGACTGGATAGAGAAACGCTCTGCGGCATCACCGGCACTAAAGAATTCGCCGTCAACGGTACAAACGGCAATCCCCAGCTTATTGCCGGGGACTTCTGCCAGCGCAGGAATGTAGTCCGCCACTTTCCCTTTTCCCAGTAAAGGGCGAACCTGGTCGAGGATCTCTTCCAGTAACTGATTATCTAATTGGACCGGCACCGTGCTCTCCTGAGCGATGTGTTAAGCGGCGGCAGTATATCAGAGCCACGGGCCGATAATAAAACGAACTCAGGCAGTCATCTGGAAGCGAGCAACGGCCCTTTCAAGGCGCTGCGACTCATCCAGCAAACGCCGGGATGTGTGTGCCGACGCCTTAATCAACAAACCTGTTTGATTAACAGCCTGGTTAAGCGTGGTGACCCGTGTGGTGACATGGTGCACGCTGGCCCCCTGGTCTACGGAAGCGCTGGAGATTTCATTCAGCAGTCCACTCAGGCGGGTAACCAGCGCGATAACATTTTTCAATTGCGTTTCAAGGTCTGATACCGCCTCGCTGCCCTGCTCAATGCCCTGCAGTGAATTGTTGATCAGCGTCTGAATATTTCTTGTCGACTGGCTGCTCTGTTTCGCCAGCAGACCAACTTCACGAGCCACCACGGCGAATCCTTTTCCCTGATTACCCGCATGAGCGGCTTCAATGGCGGCGTTCAGGGCCAGGATATTGGTCTGGAAGGCGACGTTATCAATCATCGCCACAATGCCGCGCATCTCCGAAGAACGGGCGACAATATCCTGCATCGACATATTCACCGTATGCATCATCTGGTCGCCGCCGGCAACCATTTCACGCGCTTCATCAGCGCGCTGATTCGCCTGAATAGCGTACTGGCTGTTTTCCTGTACGCGGGACTCCAGCTCGGTAATATGCAGCGTAACCTTCTCCAGCTCCTGCTCCTGCTGAGAAGACTGCCTGGACAGCTCATTGTTGCCTTCGGCAAGCTGACCGATGTTGCTCAACAACGTCGCGGACGATTCACGAACCTCCAGCACCAGTTGCTGAATCCCCTGCTGCATTTCCAGCACGCTGCCGTGCAATTGTTTCATTTCACGATTGATCAGTTTGCGTCCGCTGGGCAATCGGGATAAATCCCCCGCCGCCATGACATGCAGGTGTTCAATCAGGTTCCGCAGCGGGCGAATAACCCAGCGTGCGACCCCCAACCAGACGGCAATCGCCACCGCCAGTAAAATCCCCAGCGCAACAATAAACAACGTCTGCGCCTGGCTCAGGCTACTCAGCAATGAGTGGCTGGCCTGCACGGTTTGCTTCTCGCCATCGGTTTGATAGTGTGCATACTGCTCATTGAAATCGGATTGAAATGCCTGAATTGGCACTTCGAAGAAAGCGTCGATTGAAGCGTGTTTCTGCAGACCTTCAAGCTGCTCTTTTAATCCGCCGGAGAACAGCTGATAGCTGTTAGACAGGGCCTCACTGCCCGCCGGGTGCAGCTGCTGCCACGCCGCGAAGTTTTGCTGTGACGCCTTTAGCGCCACGTCGGCTTCATCGACCAGGCTGTTCCAGCTGCCCACCGATCCGGTTTCTTTATCCTGCATAAAATAGACGCCAGCCCGGTTTAACAGGTCGCTGGTCATTAACAGTGAGGTTCTGGCTTTCTCCATCACCACCTGCTGCTGATGAAGCTGATTACTTTCAAGGACGCTCTGGCGAGTTTCATGAAGAATATTGGAGAGCGATACGGTGGATAGAATTTGCAGCACGGAAAAGAGTGCGATAACGCCAACCACTCCGCTCAGTAACCCAAACTCGCGAGGACGTCGGGCGAAAAGTTTGAGAGGGTTTAAACGGCGAAAAATTTGGCTTATGTTCATGATTTTCTTCAGTAACACAACGATGCGGCGAGTGTACTGAGCGAAAATGACAGAATTATTTCATTTCAATGACAAACAGGGCCACCTTTCCGGTGGCCCTGCCCCAGGAAACTAGCGGCGATTCTTCCACACGGTCTGAATATTACAGAACTCATGCAGGCCGAAATGGGACAGTTCGCGGCCAAAGCCACTCTTTTTCACTCCGCCAAACGCCACCCGCGGATCGCTGGCGCTGTAGCCGTTGATGAACACGCCACCGCACTCAAGGCGGGAAGCCATCTCCAGCGCAAGTTGTTCATTGGCGGTATATACCGTGGCGGAAAGTCCGTAATCGCTGTCGTTTGCCAGTTCAAGGGCATGCTCGCTGTCGCGGGCGACGGTAATCGCGGCCACCGGGCCGAACAGCTCCTGGCGGAAAGCGGTCATCTCTGGCGTCACATCAGTCAGCACGGTTGGCGCATAGTAGTTGCCCTCGCCGGGCAATTTGTCCCCGCCAGTCAGCAGTTTCGCACCCTGTTTAAGTGACGTTGTCACTTGCTCATGCAGCTCATCTCGCAGATCGTAACGCGCCATTGGCCCGATGCGGTTAGCTTCTTCCTGCGGCGAGCCAACCTCATAGTTTTTTAACTCGGCAACAAAGCGGTCGGTAAAAGCTGCGGCGATCCCGGCTTCAACAATAAAGCGTTTCGCAGCGGCACAAACCTGCCCGGTGTTCTGGAAGCGCCCGGCCACCGCGGCTTTTACGGCTTCGTCCAGGTTTGCATCGTTAAGAACGATAAACGGATCGGAACCGCCCAGTTCCAGCACACATTTTTTCAATGCAGCACCGGCCTGAGCACCAATAGCCGCCCCGGCTCTACCGCTGCCTGTAACCGTTACGGCGGCAACGCGTGGGTCGTTAATCGCCTGGCTTACCCCCTCCGGCGTGACGTTAAGCAACGCGAACAACGACGACGGGAACCCGGCATCCGTAAACATCTGGCGGATAATGTCGGCGCAGCCCATTACGTTTGGCGCATGTTTCAGAATATAGCTGTTCCCGGCCAGCAGAATCGGCACCGCACCGCGCAATACCTGCCACAGCGGGAAGTTCCACGGCATCACCGCGAGGATCGGCCCAAGCGGGCGGTACTCGATAACCGCGTTGTTGTTTTCAACCTGAGTCGTCTCCGCACCCAGCATCGCCGGGCCATGCTCTGCGTACCAGTCGCAAAGATTGGCTGATTTCGACACTTCTGCGCGCGCCTGCAAAATCGGCTTGCCCATTTCGGCGGTGATCATCTGCGCCATGGCTTCGCCGTGCTGACGCACCGCAGCGCCCAGGTCACGCAGTTTTTGCGCACGTCCATTTAGCGGTGTGGTCCGCCACTGGTTAAACGCCCGATGGTTACGCGCCAGCGCAGCATCAATCTGTTCTGCGTTCTCGAAAGGATAAATCGCAATGCGCTCACCGGTAGCGGGATTGCGTGAAATGGCGTGGGTTTGCCCGGTTACTGATTGCATGGTGGTGCCTCAACAGGTGAATGATATGTTAACAGTAGCCTTGAGGCGCAAAGTTTAAAAATGAATAATACTAAGCAAACCCTTCACGATTTGAGAAAGCTATGGATCTGACCCAGCTGGAAATGTTTAACGCCGTTGCGGAAACCGGCAGCATCAGCGCGGCCGCGCAGCAGGTGCACCGCGTTCCGTCCAATCTCACTACCCGCATTAAGCAGCTGGAGGCCGATTTAGGCGTGGCGCTGTTTATTCGTGAGAATCAGCGGCTAAAGCTTTCCCCGTCCGGCCACAGTTTCCTGGCCTACAGCAAACGCATTCTTGCTCTGGTAGAGGAAGCAAGAATGGTGGTATCCGGCGATGAGCCTCAGGGGCCACTCGCGCTTGGCTCGCTGGAGAGTACCGCGGCGGTGCGCATTCCGGGCCTGCTGGCTCACTTTAACCAGCGCTATCCGAAAATTCATCTTTCGCTGGCGACCGGGCCTTCAGGCGACCAGATTGATGGCGTCCTGGAAGGTCGACTCTCGGCCGCCTTTGTTGACGGCCCCGTGCTGCATCCGTCTCTCGAAGGCGTGGCGGTGTATCGAGAAGAGATGACCATCGTCGCCCCGGCCGACCACGCCCCCATTCACAGCGGCGCAGACGTCAACGGCGAGAGTATTTATGCGTTTCGGGCAAACTGCTCCTACCGCCGCCATTTTGAGAGCTGGTTCCACGACAGCCAAGCCATGCCGGGCAAGATCCACGAAATGGAGTCCTATCACGGGATGCTGGCCTGCGTGATTGCGGGCGCCGGGCTGGCGCTAATGCCGAGAAGCATGCTGGAGAGTATGCCAGGCAGCCATCAGGTGAGCACCTGGCCGCTGCCGGAAGAGAAGCGTTATCTGGATACCTGGCTGCTGTGGCGGCGTGATGCCAAAACTCGCCAGCTTGAAGCCTTTATTTCTCTGCTGGAATAGCCCCCGTAAACGGGGGCAAACATCATCAGCCTTTCTTTACGGTGATGCTCCAGCTGGCGTCGCCCACCTGCTGGTAATCAGAAATACTGTGCCCTTCTTCGGCCGCCCACTGCGGGATGCTCTCGGTGGCCTGCGTGCAGTCAAAATCAATAACCAGCTCGTCGCCGCTGTTCAGCTTATCCATCGCCGCTTTTGCCTCAATCAGAGGGAACGGGCAGACCAGATTCACAACATCTAATTTTTTAACGGTCATACAACTCTCCTTTCAGCTACGCCGACGCGGCCTGTGTTCGGGCCTGGCGCTGCGGACGTACGAATAAATACCAGGACGCGGTCCACACGCCAAGGATCATGAAAATAAGGCCAATCCAGCCCTGCCAGGTCATTACCGCGGTCATCACCAGGCCATTACCGATGGAGCAACCGCCTGCGATGCTGGCGCCAAAGCCCATCAGAATACCGCCGCCAAAGCTACGAACGGACGTTTTCGCGTCAGCGGCACGAATGCGGAATTCGCGGCTGGCTTTTGCCGCAATAAACGAGCCGATGAAAATCCCGAGCACCAGGAACACCCCCCAGTTCAGGTACTTGTCATCCCCCGCCACCAGATACTGCATGATGTTGGCGCTTGGCGAGGTAATACCCAGCCCAAAAATACGCCCGGTTGCCACGCTCAGCGGCCAGGCGAGGGTCGCTATCAGGCCAATCAGAATGGCGGTCACAAACGGATGCCAGCGCTTTTCAAACAATACATGTGCGAGCCCGGTTCTCTTCGGCGGCAGCGAGGCGATTTTCAGCTTCGGTTTGCGCAGCTCCTTGATAACCACCCAGGCTGTCACCGCCACCAGCAGCACGATAAACGGCCATACAGGCAGCCCGAAGGTGTCGGGAATGGAGTTGTGCTCCGTGCTGAGCGCCTGCACTTCTTTATTAAAGCCGGTTAAATGGCTGGAGCGCATCACCGCGCTGGTGAGCATATAGGTAAACAGCGCGATCCAGCTGCCAATCAGGCCTTCTCCCGCGCGATACCAGGTGCCCGTTGCGCAGCCACCGGCCATAACGATACCGATGCCAAAGACATAGCCGCCAAAGACGGTGCCAAACCACGGGAAAGCGCCCGCGTCATAGCTGAACTGACCGCTGGCTATCATGGCGAAGACGCCGATACTCTGAATGGAGATGGCAATAAGTAAGGCATAAAAGACGCGGTTATTTTTAGCGATATACATATCGCGGAAACCGCCGGTCAGGCAGAAACGGCCGCGCTGCATCACAAATCCCAGCAGCGCGCCGCATATCAGGCCACTTAACATCATGGTAATTACGCTTCTTAATTTTTTACGAAGCGATCATTATTCCTTTCCCGCTACGGCGAGAGCCAATAACAAAAGTGTATAATATATTCCAGCGGGTAATAGCCCCCTAGCGCAACAGCACTTTGCCAATCAGATAGGTCACGGCTTTGCCGCCAATCAGCACACGCTCGCCTTTATACTGGCAGCGCAAATCGCCGCCGCGATAAGAGACCTGCCGTGCCAGCAGATGCGTTTTGTTCAGCTTATCAGCCCAGTAAGGGATCAGCATGCTGTGGGTGGAGCCGGTGACGGGATCCTCTGGCACCGATTCGCCCGGGCAAAAGAAGCGGCTGACAAAATCATATTCACCTTCACCTTGCGCGGTGATACAGACCATTTTTTCCAGCGGGATCATGGCGTTGATATCAGGCTCAATAGCTTCGACCGCAGCCTGACTTTCCAGTACAACAACGTAATCTCTGCCAACGCGCAGCTCTTTGCATGCGCTCTTTGCATGCGCTAATTCCAAGCGTTGCCAGCACGTCTGGCCGCGGTGCAATCTCCTGCGTTTCCCATGCGGGGAAGTCCAGCGTAAGCCATTCGCCATTACGCGTGACGGTCAGCGGGCCGACAAAGCGCGTGCTGAAATGAATAATCGGCTCCGGGTAATCCAGATGCTCGAAAATAACGTGGGAAGCCGCAAGGGTAGCATGACCACAAAGATTGATTTCACCCTGCGTGGTAAACCAGCGCAGCTCAAAACCCCCATCGGTGGTGACAAAAAAAGCCGTTTCCGACTGATTGTGCTGCTGTGACATTTTCAGTAGCGTTTCATCCGGTAGCCACTCGCTAAGCGGGCAGACCGCAGCGGCGTTGCCACCAAAGGTGGTGTCGGCAAAGGCATCTACCATATAAAAGTCAATTGCTTGCATTGTAATAACTCCTGCTTTTCATTGTTATTTTCTCCCCGTCTACCATGACACACTCATTCGTACCACGCTGCTTTTTTTCCGGCTTTTTTCCAGCATCATTGAAAATGAGACATAAATCACAAAATGGGTTGTGCCGCCGATCTGATGGTTTTATGATCTGGCCATTCCTTCCTCTTATTAACCTGCGCATTCCCTTATGACAATCACTACCGTCTCACGCAAAACGGCGTGGCTACGGGTCGTAACTCTCGCGGTTGCCGCCTTTATTTTTAACACTACCGAGTTTGTGCCGGTTGGCCTGCTGTCAGATATCGCCCAAAGCTTTGGCATGGAAACCGCACAGGTCGGGATCATGCTGACTATTTATGCGTGGGTGGTTGCACTGATGTCGCTGCCTTTCATGTTGATGACAAGCCAGGTTGAGCGCCGCCGACTACTGATTTATATTTTCCTGCTGTTTATTGCAAGCCACGTGCTGTCGTTTCTCGCCTGGAACTTTACCGTGCTGGTCATCAGCCGTATCGGTATCGCCTTCGCCCACGCCATTTTCTGGTCCATTACTGCTTCACTGGCTATCCGCATGGCGCCCGCAGGCAAAAAAGCGCAGGCGCTGAGCTTACTCGCCACCGGCACCGCGCTGGCAATGGTGCTGGGCTTACCTCTTGGGCGCATTGTTGGGCAGTATTTTGGCTGGCGCACCACCTTTTTTGTCATTGGCGTTGTCGCGACCATTACGCTGTTCTGCCTGATAAAACTGTTGCCCAAATTGCCCAGTGAGCACTCTGGTTCACTTTCCAGCGTACCTAAGCTGTTCCGCCGTCCGGCGCTGGTCAACATCTATGCGTTAATCGCCGTGGTGGTTACCGCGCATTACACCGCTTACAGTTATATTGAACCTTTTGTCCAGCAGATTGCCGGGCTCAGTGCCAATTTCGCTACGCTGCTTTTACTGCTGTTCGGCGGCGCGGGTATCATCGGCAGCGTGCTGTTTGGCAAATGGGGGAATAAATATGCTTCGGGACTGGTTTCCGGCGCGATTGCGCTGATGGCAGCTTGCCTGGTCCTTCTACTGCCCGCGGCGCAAAGCGAGCTAACCCTCGCCGGGCTCAGTCTGTTTTGGGGCATTTCAATTATGATTATTGCCCTCGGGATGCAGGTGAAGGTTCTGGCCCTGGCGCCGGATGCCACCGACGTGGCGATGTCGCTGTTCTCGGGTATTTTTAATATCGGCATCGGCGCGGGCGCGCTGGTGGGCAATCAGGTCAGCCTGCATATTTCCATGGCGGATATCGGCTTCATTGGCGCAATTCCGGCGCTTGTCGCGCTGTTCTGGTCAATAATTGTGTTTCGCCGCTGGCCGGTGGCGCTGGAAGAGCAGCCCCGGCCGACGCATTAACAAAAACGCCCTCATCACGAGGGCGTTTTGCTTTAAACCATATCAAATCAGGCCGGATAAGTCTTAATAATTTCCAGCACGCCGTTAATAATAAACTGCACGCCCATGCACACCAGCAGGAAGCCCATCAGGCGGGAAATTGCCTCAATACCGCTTTTACCTACCATGCGCATAATCGCGCCAGAACTGCGCAGGCTTGCCCAAAGAATCAGGCCCACGACAAGGAAGATCAGCGGCGGCGCAACGGTAACTACCCAGGCGGGAAAGTCCGAACCGGCACGCACGGTAGACGCCGAACTGATGATCATCGCGATGGTACCCGGCCCCGCCGTGCTTGGCATCGCCAGCGGCACAAAAGCGATATTCGCTTCGGGCTCTTCGCTCAGCTCTTCCGACTTGCTTCTCGACTCCGGTGATTCATGCGCCTTTTGCTGCGGGAACAGCATGCGGAAACCAATAAAGGCAACGATCAGCCCCCCGGCAATACGCAGGCCCGGAATTGAAATCCCGAAGGTATTCATCACCACCTGACCGGCGTAATACGCCACCATCATAATGACAAACACATTCACCGAAGCCATAAGTGCAGTGCGATTGCGTTGCCGGCTATTCATGTCACCGGAAAGCCCAAGGAACAGTGCCACGGTGGTGAGCGGGTTAGCCAGCGGCAGTAACACCACCAGGCCAAGGCCGATGGCCCTGAGTAAATCCATCATATTTTTATCCTTTTTTTGTCCTTTATCGAGCGGGCTTAGCAGGTTTGAGTATAGCAGCACGCAGTTTACCGACGGCGGGTGAAGCGTTTTAGCTTTTCGTGGCATCGGCTAAATCATCGCGTTGACTTATACTTGCCTCGGCAATAATATCTGCCGTGACTAATCTACTTGCCTGGGCAAACATAGTGAAAAGCACCTGTGATCTGTTTAACGAAATCATCCCCCTCGGGCGGTTGATCCATATGGTGAACCAGCACAAAGATCGCCTGTTAAACGACTCGCTCTCCCCGCTGGATATTACCGCTACCCAGTTTAAGGTGCTGTGCTCTATTCACTTCGAAGTTTGCATTACCCCGGTCGAGCTGAAAAAAGTGCTTTCCGTTGACCTCGGTGCGTTAACCCGAATGCTTGACCGCCTGCTATGCAAAGGCTGGATTGAGCGTTTGCCGAATCCCAACGATAAGCGAGGCGTTCTGATCAAGCTTACGCCTGAAGGCGTTGCGCTGTGTGAAGAGTGCCGAAGCCTGGTGGGGCTTAGCCTCCATAAAGAACTCACAAAAAACCTGACGGACGACGAAGTCGACACGCTTTATCGCCTGTTAACAAAGGTATTGCCGTAAACCTGCAAAGAGGTGAAACGATGTCCAGACGCAACAACGATGCGATTACGATTCATAGCATTTTGGGGTGGATAGAAGATAACCTGGAAACCCCGCTCTCGCTGGAGAAGGTTTCTCAGCGTTCGGGTTACTCCAAATGGCATCTGCAGCGGATGTTTAAGAAAGAGACCGGCCACTCGCTGGGCCAGTACATCCGTAACCGTAAGCTGACCGAAATCGCGCTCAAGCTCAAAGAGAGCAACGAACCGATACTTTATCTGGCAGAGCGCTATGGGTTTGAGTCACAACAGACGTTAACTCGCACCTTTAAGAACTACTTCTCGGTACCGCCGCATAAGTATCGAGTCACGCGTCTTGCCGGAGAAGGCAAGTATCTGCATCCGTACAATCAGTACTGTAGCTTGTGTAATTAATGCATCGCCGCCTGTTTTACAGACGTAATCGAGGAAATATGAAATTCATCTCCGCAGCCGCCCTTCTTCTGGCGCTGGCATCGACAAACGCTCTTGCGGAGCAGTCTGGTAGCTTCAACGCCACCCAGGCTAACTACGGCAACATGATCTCCTGCTCCGGCGGTCAGCTGTCTAAAGGCCCACAGCACACCGCTGCTGAACGATCTGAACAACTGGGTTCTCCGTACTACCAAGGTAACGCCGGTTCGTAAGATCAAGGCTAACCCGCCCGATCTGGGCGGGTGCCGCAAACGTCAGGATGAAAGCCCTTTCACCGAACGCCTGATGCGCAAACCAAAGACGTTGATGTATAACCCCCCCATGATCAGTACCGCGCCAAGCAGCTGCATCACCGTAAGCTTTTCCCCAAGCATCAGCGCAGCACTGGCCATGCCAACCACCGGCACCAACAGCGACAGTGGCGCAACACGCCAGGTCTCGTAACGCCCCAGCAACGTTCCCCAAATGCCGTAGCCCACGATGGTAGAGATAAACGCCAGGTAGATGAGCGAAAGAACGGTCGTGCTGTCGATATTCACCAGGCTTTGCAGTATCGTTTCTGGCCCATCCAGCAGCCAGCTTGCGGCAAAGAACGGCAGCACCGGGATAAGCGCGCTCCAGACAATAAGCGACATGATCGCCGGGCGCGGCTCGTGCTGCATAATCATTTTGTTGAAGATATTACCAAACGCCCAGCTCATTCCCGCGGCCAGCGTCAGCATAAAGCCTAGCAGCGCAACGTGCTGCCCTGCAAAACTGCCCTCAATCAGCACCAGCACGCCGAATACCGCGAGGGTAATCCCCGCCAACTGTTTGGCCTGAAGGCGTTCGCCAAAGAAAAACGTGCCCAGAATGATGGTGAAAAACGCCTGAGACTGCAGCACCAGAGAAGCCAGCCCTGCAGGCATACCAAACTTAATCGCGGTAAACAGGAAGGCGAACTGCCCGAAACTGATGGTCAGCGCATAGGCCGCCAGCAGGCGAAACGGGAGCTTTGGCCGGGCTACAAACAGCAGCGCGGGAAACGCCACCAGCAAAAAACGCAGACCCGCCAGCATCAGCGGCGGCATATTGTGCAGCCCCAGCTTAATAACCACAAAATTCACGCCCCAAATCACCACCACCAGCAACGCCAGCAGCCCATCTTTACGCGTCATTATCCCGCCCCTGTATTTATTATCGATTTGTAAAAAAATAAACCTTATCCGCTTCAGCAAACAGATACAGATCCCCCCTTTTGTCAGGAGTACAGATGTGTTGTATCGTGCTTTCGCCAGATCTGGTTGCTATACCAGGCTGATTTTTCGTGATAAATCTTTCGTTCTCTGACCTCACCATGACTAAAACAGACCACCATGACCGCCCTAAGAAATCTGTTTGCCGGCAAACAACTTGCAACAACTGTGTTACTTATTTCTTCGCTGCTGCTGACTATCGGGCGGGGTCTGACGCTGCCGTTTATGACCATCTATCTTTCACGCGAATACCATATGGCGCTGAAAGATATCGGCCTGGCAATTACCCTCGCGCTGGTGGCCGGGGTGTTATTCAGCCTGTGGTTTGGCATTCTTGCGGACAAATTCGATAAGAAAAAGGCGATGCTACTCGCTATCGTCATTTTCCTCGGCGGCTTTACGGTTATCCCACTGGTGCACAATGCCGGGCTGGTGGTGCTGTTTTACTCCATTATCAACTGCTCTTACACGGTGTTTTCCGTGGTGGTGAAGGCATGGTTTTCCGACACGCTGGACGTCAGCCTGAAGCCCAAAATATTCTCTCTCAACTATACCTTCGTTAACGTTGGCTGGACCGTCGGCCCGCCGATTGGCACCTTCGTGGTGATGTACAGTACCAACCTGCCGTTCTGGCTCTCCGCCATGACCGCCCTGCTGCCGATTTTGATGATTAGCCGCTACGTGAAAAGCCAGCCGGTTAACGCCAGCGCCTCTTCTGAATCGGAAGACAAGATTTTGCCCTCTCCGCGCGTCATGCTGCGCGACAAACAGCTCATGTGGTTTACCGCGTCGGCATTTCTGGGAACGTTGGTATATGGCGCTTTCGCAGGCTGCCTCTCTCAGTATGCGATAGTTATCGGTGATACGGGGCTGGCGGAAAAAGTTGTTAGCGTCGTGCTGTCGGTCAACGCCATTGTGGTTGTCGCTTTCCAGTACTTCCTGGGGAAAAACATTCGCCCCGATAACATCAAAAAGATGATGTTCTACGGCACACTCTTTTTCGTCTGCGGCCTCGGCGGCTTTATGATTTCAGGCACTAACCTGTGGCTGTGGGGGTTGTCTTCGCTGGTGTTTACCATCGGGGAGCTTATCTACGCGCCGGGGGAATACATGCTTATCGACAACATCGCGCCGCCGGGGCTGAAATCAAGCTACTTTGCCGCCCAGCAGCTCGGCTGGCTTGGCGGGGCCTGTAACCCGCTGGTCACCGGGCTGTTGCTGAGCTGGCTGCCGCCTTACATGCTGTTCGTGGTGCTGATGGGGACGATTTTACTGGCTTACTACGCCGTCGTGATCGGCATGAATACGGCGCCCCGCCAGCCCATAACGGCCTGACGAGGCGCTGTTGATTACACGGCCTTTTCGTATTTGATAAAGCCGGACTTCCGCGCCACTTTGTCGTACAGGGTTTGCGCCGTGGCGTTGGTTTCATGGGTATGCCAGTAAAGGCGCGAGCTGTTGTTGGCCTCTGCGTGCTGGCGTACCGCTTCAATCAGCGCCCGGCCAACGCCTTTGCCTCTTGCCTGCGGGGCCGCAAACAGATCCTCGAGATAGCAGTACTGGGTTGCTGACCAGGTGCTGCGGTGATAGAGGAAGTGGGTGAATCCCAGCATGTTCCCCTGCTCGTCGAAGGCGCCCAAGCCCCATACCGGCTCTTGCTCATCCAGCATGCGCTGCCAGGTTAAATCCGTGACATTGTCACTTATTTGTGCGTCGTAGAAGGTCAGGTAGCCCTGCCAGAGTGCTTGCCACGCCTCGCGGTCGTCCGCCGTTAACGGGCGCACGTCTACCCGACGAGCGGGTTCGCTTTTCTGGCGGCTAAGTGCATCGCGAATAGCCGCCAGCCCTGTATGCTGCACGCCGTTGGTCATATTTTCCGGGGACAGCCAGCGCTCAAAAGCGAGCTTCACCAGCGGCCATTCACCATCGGTGATGGAGAACCAGGCCGTATCGCGAGTGCGCCCTTTGTAAATCCCCATCTGGCGGAATACGCCCTCAAAGCGGAAACCAAACCGCAGCGCCGCACGACGGGAAGGTCCGTTCAGGCTATCGCACTTCCACTCGTAGCGGCGGTAACCCAACACTTCAAAGGCATACTTCATCAGTAAGAAATGCGCTTCCGTAGCCTGAACGGTACGCTGTAGCAGCGGGGAAAACACCACAAAGCCGACCTCAAGGCTGCCGTTTGCCGGGTCAATCCGCATCAGCGACAGCGTGCCCAGCGCCTTGCCGCTGGCGTTATCCACGACGGCAAAATGGAAAGGATCTGCACTTTGCGCTGCCCCGGCAATGTACTGAATAAAATCGGCTTCGGTGTCGAAGGGGCCGACGCTGAGATAAGTCCAGCCACGCGCATCTTCAGCCTGACCCCAGGCCTGCCACAGCTGAGCCCCATGCTGAACCGCGCTAAGCGGCTCAAGGCGGCAAAACTGCCCGTTTAAGGTGACGTGTTCCGGCAGCGGGCGGCGCTGCCAGTCAGGAAGAGAATGGCCAATCGGCTGCTGGAAATTGTTAACGGTAAAAGACATGCTAACCTCAGGAATATGAAAGTGAATATCGAAAACTATAGGCGCGCAGAGGTTCAGCCAAAAGTACCACAATCATTAAATTTTGGCAGACCACTTATATCGCCACCAGCCCTCTGACGCCTTCCTGTTCCATCGCGCTGCCGTCGCCACGCTGAATGATTTCTCCGCGCGACATCACAAGGTAATTATCGGCAAGCTCCGCGGCAAAATCGTAAAACTGTTCCACCAGCAGAATAGCCATATCACCCCGCCCGGCGAGATGCCGAATCACCTGGCCTATCTCCTTGATGATCGACGGCTGTATTCCTTCCGTTGGCTCATCCAGAATCAGCAGTTGAGGTTTACAGGCCAGCGCACGGCCAATCGCCAGCTGCTGCTGCTGCCCACCGGAGAGATCGCCGCCGCGCCTGAGCTTCATCTCTTTCAGCACCGGGAAAAGCTGGTAAATCTCTTGCGGTACGGCTTTAGCCTCTCGGCCGGAAAAGCGCGACAGCCCGATCAGCAGGTTTTCCTCCACCGTCAGGCGTGGAAAGATTTCTCGCCCCTGAGGAACATAGGCAATGCCTGCCTGCACGCGCTGATGCGGTTTACGCTGGGTCAGCGTTTTCCCCTGCCAGCTGATGCTTCCGCCCTTCACTGGAATTAGCCCCATCAGGCATTTTAGCAGCGTGGTTTTCCCCACGCCGTTGCGCCCGAGCAGACAAGTCACCTCTCCAATACGCATGTCAAAGCTGACGCCGCGCAGAATATGGCTGCCGCCGTAATACTGGTTAAGTTCATTCACCTGCAGCATCTTTGCTCCTTAACGGCCTAGATAGACGTCGATAACCTGCTCGTTGGCCTGCACTTCGCGAAGCGTGCCTTCCGCCAGTACCTGCCCCTGATGCAGCACCGTGACGTGGTCGGCGATGGTTTCAACAAAGCCCATATCGTGCTCAACCACCATCAGCGAGTGCTTGCCCGCCAGGCTGCGGAACAGCTCCGCCGTGTACTCTGTTTCGGCATCCGTCATGCCCGCCGCAGGCTCATCCAGCAGCAGCAAATGCGGCTCCTGCACCAACAGCATACCGATTTCCAGAAACTGTTTTTGCCCGTGAGAAAGCAGCCCCGCCCGGCGATGGCGTTCCCCGGTAAGCCGCAACGTGATTAACATCTCGTCGATGCGATCGCGCTGCTCGCCGCTGAGTTTTGCCCGCAGGCTTGCCCACACGGATTTATCGTTTTTCTGCGCAATCTCCAGGTTTTCAAAGACTGTGAGTGCCTCAAAAACAGTGGGCTTTTGAAACTTACGGCCAATGCCACGGCGGGCAATTTCAATTGGCTCAAGCCGCATAAGATCGATAGATTGATCGTAAAAGGCTTTACCGCTTTGCGGTTTAGTCTTGCCGGTGATCACATCCATCAGCGTAGTTTTTCCCGCGCCGTTCGGGCCAATTATGCAGCGCAGCTCACCTACGCCGATATTCAGCGACAAATTGGTTAATGCCTGAAACCCATCAAAGTTAACGTTGATATTTTCCAGCGCCAGTACCGGGTCGGTTTGCTCGCGAAAGCGATCCGTGGGGTGCTGGCGGGTAAACAAAGATTCGGCAGGCTGCATCATTTCTCTCCTCTGCGCAGCAGGCCAATCACCCCGCGCGGTAAAAACAGCGTCACCAGAATAAAAATCAGGCCGAGAAACAGCTGCCAGTACTCCGGCACCGCCATCGTGAAGTAGCTTTTAGCCCCGTTCACCAGCCCTGCGCCCAATACCGGGCCGATCAGCGTCCCGCGTCCGCCCAGCGCCACCCAAATAGCGGCCTCGATAGAGTTGGTCGGTGACATTTCACCAGGGTTAATGATGCCGACCTGCGGCACGTACAGCGCCCCGGCTAAGCCGCACAGCACCGCAGACAGCGTCCATACCAGCAGCTTGAAGCCTCGCGGATCGTAGCCACAGTAAGTCAGGCGGTTCTCTGCATCACGGACTGCCGTCAGAATGCGGCCAAACTTGCTCCGCGCCAGCCAGAAGCCAAGCCCAACGCTTGCTACCAAAAGCAAAACGGTGGCGATAAACAGCCCAATACGCGTGCCGGTTGCCGTCACCGGCATCCCTAACAGCGTGGTAAACCCGGTGAAGCCGTTATTGCCGCCAAAGCCGGTTTCATTGCGGAAAAACAGCAGCATCCCCGCCCAGGTCAGCGCCTGGGTCATGATCGAGAAATAAACGCCCTTAATCTTTGAGCGGAAGGCGAAGAACCCGAAGACAAACGCCAGCAGGCCCGGCACCGCGACAATCAGCAGCAGCGCCCAGGCAAAGTGCTGCGTGCCCCACCAGTACCACGGCAGCTCGCTCCAGGAGAGAAACGACATAAAACCCGGCAGCCCGTCACCCGCGGTCTGGCGCATCAGGTACATCCCCATAGCGTAACCACCGAGGGCAAAAAACAGCCCATGCCCGAGAGAGAGCAAACCGGCATAGCCCCAGACCAGATCCAGCGCTACCGCGACGGTGGCATAACAAAGGATCTTGCCGACAAGCGTCATGCTATAGGTCGACAGGCTAAGCGGATTGCCTGCCGGCAGCAGCGTCAGGAATGGCAGCGTCAGCAGCAATACAACCAGCAAGGTGCCCAACACCAAAGTCAGGCGCGGGGCTTTACGCCCGAGCGTTAAAGTCAGCGGCATACTCATCAGTCAATGACCCTCCCTTTGAGCGCAAACAGCCCCTGTGGCCGCTTCTGAATGAACAGGACGATCAGCACCAGAATAAGAATTTTTCCCAGCACCGCACCGATTTGCGGCTCGAGGATTTTGTTAAAGATGCCGAGCCCGAACGCCGCGGCCACGCTCCCGGCAAGCTGCCCGACGCCGCCCAGCACCACCACCAGGAAGGAGTCAATGATATAGCCCTGCCCAAGCTCGGGGCCCACGTTACCCAGCTGAGAAAGCGCCACCCCACCCAACCCGGCAATGCCAGACCCAAGTCCAAAAGCGAGCATATCCACACGCCCGGTAGAAACGCCGCAGCACGCCGCCATCGCGCGGTTTTGCGTCACGGCCCGCACGTTCATCCCCAGCCGCGTTTTGTTCAGCAACAGCCAGGTAAACAGCAGCACCAGCAGCACAAAGCCCAGCACCACCAACCTGTTCCACGGCAGGATCAGGTTCGGTAAAACCTGCAGGCCGCCCGACAGCCAGGCCGGGTTAGCCACTTCCACGTTCTGAGCGCCAAACAGCATGCGCACGATCTGGATCAGCATCAGGCTGATGCCCCATGTAGCAAGCAGCGTTTCCAGCGGGCGACCGTACAAATGGCGGATAATCGTGCGCTCAAGCGCCATGCCAATCCCGGCAGTAATCGCAAAGGCCACCGACAGCGCGACCAAAGGATAAAGCGCCAGCCACGCCGGGGCGAACTGCTGGAATGCAGTCTGAACGCCCCACGCTGAGTACGCGCCCAGCATCAGCATTTCGCCATGCGCCATGTTGATAACGCCCAGCAGGCCATAGGTGATCGCCAGGCCCAGCGCGGCCAACAATAAAATCGACCCCAGGGAAAGCCCCATAAACGCCTGGCCGAGGATATCGCCCAGCATCTGGCGATGCTCAATTTTACGCAGGCCCTCTACGGCTGCCTGGCGCACCGCCGCATTCGGCTCCGCGCTCGCGTCGGTTAACGGCTTGAGCAAGGCTTCGGTATCCGGATCGGTGGACTTGCCGAGCAGCTTAACCGCCTCCAGGCGAATTTCTGCCTGCGGGCTTGTCAGCTCCAGCCGTGCAATCGCCAATTCAAGCGCGTCCCGCACGCTTTGCTCTTTTTCTGCGTTTATACGCTGCTGAAGAATCGGGAGTAATTCCGGCGGCGCCTCTTTCTGCAAGGCTTTAGCCGCATTTAAACGCATAGTGACGTTGTCACTTATTAATTGATGGCTCGCCAGCGCCCCGGCGACCAGGACACGAAGCCTGTTGGTCAGGCGCAGCTTTGTTGTCTCGCCCTGTGGTTGGGCTTCGTCGCCCAACGGCGTCAACGTGGCGCCAGTCTGGTTAAAAGCCGAATGCCCGTCGGTGACCAGCGTTTCCTGCTTAAGCGAATTCAGCAGCGGTAAACGAGCAGGATCGGGCGATAGCGTCCAGTTCTGGAGCAACTCCGCCTGAGCCGTACGATTCGCGGTCGAAAACGTCTCCGCGTCACCGGCGGCGGCAAGCCCCGGCAATAAAGCGGCCACAACCAGCAGCAGCCGGGCCAGTGTTGCTAATGTCATGGCGTTCTCCTGTTTGATTTCAACCTGTTGCCCCTCACCCTAACCCTCTCCCCAGAGGGGCGAGGGAATAAAGGATTTAACCCTCACCCTTCCAGAAAGAGAGCATTCCCGCTTTTCCCCCTCTCCCTTCGAGGGAGAGGGTCGGGGTGAGGGTAAAAATGAGCTGAGGGTAAAAATCAGTTGCTGGCGGTCTTCACCGGCAGATCAGATTTCTTATCGTTCCCCGGAATAAACGGACTCCACGGCTGGGCGCGCACAGGTTTGTCGGTCTGCCACACCACGTTGAACTGGCCGTTACTTTCGATCTCGCCGATCATCACCGGCTTGTGCAGGTGGTGGTTAGTGGCATCCATCGTCAGGGTAAAGCCGGACGGCGCGTTGAAGGTCTGCCCGGCCATCGCCGCGCGGACTTTATCCACGTCCGTCGTCCCCGCTTTCTCAACGGCCTGCGCCCACATATGGATGCCGACGTACGTCGCCTCCATTGGGTCGTTGGTCACCACGGTATTGGCGTTCGGCAGGTTGTGGGCTTTGGCGTAGGCCTTCCACTCGCTGACAAACTGCTTGTTGGTCGGGTTATCGACGGACTCGAAGTAGTTCCAGGCCGCGAGATTGCCCACCAGGGGCTTGGTGTCGATGCCGCGCAACTCTTCTTCGCCCACGGAGAAGGCCACCACCGGCACGTCGGTCGCTTTCAGCCCCTGGTTCGCCAGCTCTTTGTAGAACGGCACGTTGGAGTCACCGTTGATGGTGGAGATCACCGCCGTCTTACCGCCAGCGGAGAATTTTTTGATGTTGGCCACAATAGTCTGGTAGTCGCTGTGGCCAAACGGCGTGTAGACCTCTTCGATGTCTTTATCCTGAACGCCCTTCGAGTGCAGGAAGGCGCGCAGGATCTTATTGGTCGTACGCGGATAAACGTAGTCCGTCCCCAGCAGGAAGAAGCGCTTCGCCGCCCCGCCGTCTTCGCTCATCAGGTATTCCACCGCTGGAATTGCCTGCTGGTTAGGCGCCGCCCCGGTATAAAACACGTTCGGCGACATCTCTTCCCCTTCGTACTGCACCGGGTAGAACAGCAGGCCGTTCAGCTCTTCAAACACCGGCAGCACCGATTTACGCGACACGGATGTCCAACAGCCAAACACCACGGCAACCTTATCCTGGCTCAGCAGCTGGCGGGCTTTTTCGGCGAACAGCGGCCAGTTTGACGCCGGGTCAACCACCACCGGCTCCAGCTTTTTGCCGAGCACGCCGCCCTTCGCGTTAATGTCGTCGATGGTCATCAACGCTACGTCTTTAAGCGGCGTCTCTGAAATGGCCATGGTGCCCGACAGCGAGTGCATGATCCCGACTTTGATGGTATCTGCCGCCTGGGCGGCGAACGCCCACCCGAAGCTGAGAACCGAAGCGGAAAGCGCGAAAGCTTTAACAAAGGTACGACGTTGCATAAGTCTGACTCCCCTGAAGAAACAATAAATGGTTAACTCAGCTTGAGTTGCCGAGCCTGGTGCAGCATATGAAGCGTTATCTGGCGAACCTCTTTCTGACTTGCGGCTATATGGTCGTGTAGTCGGGTTTGTGCCTCCTCCAGGTTGCGGTTCCCTATGGCGAGCAGAATTTGCCCATGCTCGGCGTACGTCGCACTGACGCGCGGCTGCCGGGTAAAGTCCAGCCTGCGAACAATGCGGATTTTTTCGGTGATCTCCCGGTGAACCCTCGCCATTTCAGGGTTGCCCGCCGCAGAAACCAGCGTCATATGAAAAGTCTCGTCGTGCGGCGCGACGTTTATGCCCTCGTCGAGCGGGGGTTCATCCAGCCAGAACTGTTTCAGCGCCTGCAGCGGCAGCGGAAAAACAGAATCAGCCCGCTGGCAAAGTCGCTTCACCGCCTCCAGCTCCAGCACAATACGCAGATCGTAAAGCGCTTCGAGATGATCGAAGTCCACCGCCCGGATCTGCCAGCCGCTGCGGGGCTGTACGTCGACATAACCTTCCTGCTGCAGGGCGTAAAGCGCCTGGCGAACCGGCGTGCGGCTGGCGCTCATGCGGTCCGCAATTTCGTTTTCGCTAAAGCGGTCGCCCGGCAGCAGGAGAAAGTCGAAGATTTCCTGCTTTAGCTGTTGGTAGATACGTTCGGCTACGGCTTCTGGTCGCTTTGGCATAGGACTACACCGCCTCCAGCCACAGCAGCGCATCCCCCGGCCCCACCGGTCGGCCCTGCTGGCACTGAATGCGCACGACTTTGCCGTCGCACGGCGCGCTGACTAATAGCTCCATCTTCATCGCCTCCACGACGATCAGCGGTTCGCCCTGCTTTACGCTCTGGCCCGGCTCAACGAGTATTTTCCAGATATTGCCGTTCAGGTCGGCGCTGACGAGCTGGCCGGCCTGTTCCTCCGCCGGCAGTTCCGCCGCCATCAGGGCGCTCTCCACCGCCGCGCTTTCCTGCTCTTTCCAGTGCGCAACTTCGCTCAGGAAGGCTTCCTGCTGGCGGTTACGGAATGCGGTGATATCGTCGGCGTTTTCCTCAAGGAAGCGGCTATATTCGGCAAAATCGAACTCAACTTCTTCGATTTCAACCTGAGCACGCCCTTCACGAAACGCCGTGCGGAACGCGATCAACTCCTCTTCACTTACCGGGTAGAACCGCACCTGGTCGAAAAACTTCAGCAGCCACGGCTCGTCGCCAAACTGCTCGTTTTTGAGGAATTTGTTCCAGATAGGCAGCGTGCGCCCCACCAGCTGATAACCTCCTGGAGAGTCCATGCCGTAGATGCACATATACATCCCGCCGATACCAACCGTGCCTTCTGCGGTCCAGGTCCGCGCCGGGTTGTACTTCGAACTCAACAGGCGGTGGCGCGGGTCAAGCGGCACGGCACAAGGCGCGCCGAGATAGACATCGCCCAGCCCGAGTACCAGATAGCTGGCATCAAACAGGATCTGCTTCACCTCGTCACGGCTTTGCAGCCCGTTGGTGCGCTGAATAAAATCGACGTTGTTCGGCAGCCACGGCGCGTCTTCTCGCACCGTTTGCTGGTAACGCTCCACCGCGGCCAGCGTCGCACTGTCTTCAAAGGCCAGCGGTAAGTGGACGATGCGTGAAGGAATTTTCAGCCGGGTCACATCGCCAAGCTGTTTTTCAATCGACAGCAGCAGCGTCAGCAGCTGGCTCTGGGAAACACGCTGACTGTCGTAGCGAATTTGCAGCGAACGCACGCCAGGAGAGAGTTCCTCGATACCCGCCTGCGCCGCCTGGTTAATTGCCTTCATTAGCAGATAAATACGCAGGCGCAGCGCCAGGTCGAGCACGTTATCGCCGTATTCGATCAACACATAGTTGTCGCCCGCCTGGCGGTAAACCACCGCCGGCAGCGCACCCTGAGCAGGAATTTCCGCCAGGATCGCCGCGCTGGTCGTCGCGCCTGGCGCAATCGACGGGTGCAAATCCGGCAGGCTGGCTCCGGCACACAGATTGGTCACCGCCACCTGCTGGGCAATCTCCAGCGACTGCGCGTGTTCAAAACTGATGGCGTGGAAACGAATGCGATCGCCCGGCTTCACCTGCCCGACTTTCCACAATTCCGCTTTCGCAATCGTCACCGGGCAGACGAACCCGCCCAGGCTTGGGCCGTCACGCGTCAGGATCACCGGGAAGTCGCCGGTAAAGTTCACCGCACCGATGGCATATTCACAGTCGTGAACGTTGGAAGGATGCAGCCCCGCTTCGCCGCCGTCGGCTCGCGTCCACGCCGGCTTCGGCCCCACAAGGCGCACCCCGAGGCGGTTAGAGTTGTAATGAACCTGCCATTCAGCGCTGAAAAAGGTTTCCATCGACTCCGGGGTAAAAAAGTCCGGCGCGCCGTGCGGCCCGTAAAGCACGCCAATCTCCCATACCTCGCCGTACTGCGGGATCAGCGCGGGTTCCGGAGCCTGCGGCAGGCTAATCGGCGCAGGTGTAGTGCAGGCTGGCAGACAAGGCTGAGAAATGGCCAGCACGTCCGCGACGCGTAATGTGCGCCCCGCATGCCCGCCAAACTGGCCGAGCGCAAAGGTGGAACGGCTGCCGAGATACACCGGCACGTCAAAGCCGTTGCGTACCGCCAGATAGGTGCGGCAGCCGCTGCTCGCTCTGCCCAAAGTGAGGATCTGCCCGGCTTTCACTACGGTGGGCTGCCAGAAAGTCACCGACTGGTCATCCAGCATCGCCGGGCAAGGCGCACCGGTCAGCGCGATGGTGGCCTCGCTGTGGAAGCGCAGCGTCGGCCCCTGCAGAGTAAACTCCAGCCCGGCGGCGGAAGGATGGTTACCGACGATGCGGTTCGCCAGACGGAAGGCAAAATCATCCATCGGCCCGGACGGCGGCACGCCGATATCCCAATACCCGAGACGACCGGGGCTGTCCTGAATGCTGCTCCAGGTGCCAGGCTCCAGCACTTCCACGGCCTGCGCCTGATAGCTCACGCTATCCAGCAGGCGGGTCCACATCACCCCGGCCTTAAATTCCGGCAGGCGAACGATCTGGCGCAGATAGTCCAGATTGGTGGCGATCCCGTGCAGCCGGGTGGCCGCCAGCGCGTCGTTCAGTTTACTTAACGCCTGCAGGCGGTCTGCACCGTAAACAATGATCTTGGCGATCATCGGATCGTAGAAAGCGCTAACTTCGCTGCCGGTGCTGACCCAGCCGTCAACCCGCACGCCTTCAGGGAAATAAACGTCGGTCAATACGCCCGGCGAAGGCTGGAAGTTTTTCAGCGCGTCTTCGGCGTAAATGCGAACTTCGATAGCCGCGCCCTGCGGCGCTGCGGCCATTTTTTGCCAGTCCGGGGAAGCCTCTGCCGCCACCAGCACCATGCACTCGATCAAATCCAGACCGGTTACGCACTCGGTCACCGGGTGCTCAACCTGCAGGCGAGTGTTCACCTCCAGGAAATAGAACGCATCCCGCGCTGCGTCGTAGATAAACTCCACGGTTCCCGCGCTGCGGTAATGAACGGATTCACCCAGCGCCACCGCCGCACGGTGCAGCGCCTCACGAGTTGCCTGTGGAAGATTAGGCGCGGGCGTTTCCTCGACCACCTTCTGGTTGCGGCGCTGCAGCGAGCAATCACGCTCTCCCAGGGCCACCACCTTGCCCTTCCCGTCGCCAAAAATTTGCACTTCCAGGTGGCGCGCTTTGTCGACAAAGCGCTCGATAAACACGCCATCGTCGCTGAAAAACTGCGCGCCCATGCGTTTCACGCTTTCCCAAGCTTCAAGCAATGCTGATTCGCTGTCGCAGCGGGTCAGGCCAATCCCGCCCCCGCCTGCCGTGGTTTTTAGCATCACCGGATAGCCGATTTCCGCCGCCGCCAGCCGCGCTTCCGCAAGTGATGTCAGCAGCCCGGTGCCCGGCGTCATCGGCACGTCCACGCCGGAGGCCAGCTCACGGGCGCGGTGCTTGAGGCCGAAATCGCTGATTTGCTGCGCCGTGGGTCCGATAAATACGATTCCAGCCGCTTCGCAGGCCTCGGCAAATTCGGCGCGTTCGGAAAGAAAACCGTAGCCGGGGAAAATCGCCTCTGCGCCGCTCTCTTGTGCCGCCGCCAGTATTTTTTCGATATTCAGATAGGTGTCGCCGGCTTTATCTCCGCCTAGCGCCATCGCCTCGTCGGCATCAATGACGTGCTGCGCGCTGGCGTCTGCGTCGGAATAAACGGCCACGCTGGTGATGTTCATTTTTTTCAGCGTGCGCATAGCACGACAGGCAATTTCGCCGCGGTTGGCAATTAAGACTTTGCTAAACATATTCCTCTCCTTAAGCGCCAGGTTGACGAGCAAGCCAGGCTTTCCAGCCGCCCCACGCGGTAATGTCCGTGGCGCCTTCTGTCGCGCACGGTTCACAAATAAAGCCCTTCACGCTGCGCCCGTCCTGCAAGGCCAGCGTGCCGATACCCAACGGCGCGGGAATTTCAGCAACAAACTCACCGAAGCGTGCGAGCGGGATATCCCAAAGCTCAACGGCAATCGGCTGCCCTTCCGTGGCGCGAACCAGGCCAGGCTTCGGCGGCAGGGTATTGGCCAGGGCAAACAGGCGATAGGTATCCGCGGTATGGGTTTCTTCAACGAACACGGCATTGCGGCTGGTTAACTGATGATTGAGCGGCATCCCGCGTAAATGCGCCCCCACCACAGCGACACACACAAAGCCATCGGCAGGCGTCGTGGCCTGCTGAGCGGGCAATTTTTGGGACGTAGCACCGGCGGGCAGATCAAGCTGCGCCTGCCATTGCGCACCAAAGTGGCTGAGCGCGGCATCGTGCCAGGCGGGTGCGATAAGCGTGATTCCCGCTGGCAGGCCATCGGCACGGAAATCCGCCGGCAGCGCCAGCGCGCTCAGGTCAGCAAGGTTGGTAAAGTTGGTATAGGTACCAAACTGGGAGTTGTAGCGAACGGGCTCATCGCGCATTTCAGCCAGCGTATGAATCGTCGGCGAGGTCGGCACCACAAGGGCATCGAACGAGGCAAGCTGCTGCTGAATACGGCGGGCCAGCTCGGCGCGGGTATATTCCGCCTGCCAGGCATCGCAGGCCGTGAAGCTCAGCCCACTGGCAGCGATGCCGCGCACGGTGGGATCCATGGCATCAGGATGTTTTTCGAGGATCTCTTTCACCGCGACGGTACGTTCGGCCACCCACGCCCCGTTATAAAGCTGTTCGGCAAGACGGGTGAAATCAGTGAAATCCACGGCGACCAGCTCCGCACCCATTGCCATTAGCCTGTCCAGCGCCAGCTGAAAAGCCTCTTCGCTGAGTTTGTCGGCAAAGAAGTTCAGGCGGTCTGGGATAGCAAAGCGCAGGCGTGGGCTAAAGCGAGCCGGGGCGGTGTTAGGGTTGCTGCGGGAATAGGGATCGAGCGGATCGTATCCCCCAGCCACATTGGCAACCAGGGCTGCATCCGCCGCTGAGTGGGCAAAAATCGAAACACAGTCATTGAGACGGCAGGCCGGAACCACGCCCGCCGTTGAGAGCCAGCCTTTGGTGGGTTTTAAACCGACAATATTATTGAACCCGGCAGGAACGCGCCCGGAGCCGGCGGTATCCGTGCCCAACGAGAAGCCAACCAGCCCGCGAGCCACCACGGAAGCAGAGCCTGAACTCGAGCCGCCGCTGACGTAGTCGGGGTTGAAGCTGTTCACCACCGCGCCATACGGTGAGCGGGTGCCGACCAGACCAGTCGCGAACTGATCCAGATTCGTTTTGCCCACCACAATGGCCCCGGCGGCGCGAAGGCGCGCAATGACCGTGGCATCGTCAGCGGGATGATAAGTAAATACCGGGCAGGCTGCGCTGGTTGGCATTCCGGCCACATCAATATTATCTTTAACCGCAAACGGTACGCCAAATAGCGGGAAATCCGCCGGTGTTTTTTCCCCGGCCTGAATAACCTGCAACAATGCCTTTATTTGCTCATTAATTTGCTGTTCGCTGGCGATATATATCCACGCATTATCCTGCCGTGAGATATTGGCCATTAATTGCTGGTAAGCGCCCGACAGCAAATGCGGCTGCGGCTGGTAATCGGTGATCCACTGCGACAATAAAGCGACTGACATAAGCTGGCATCCCACCTGGTATACAAGATGGAATCAATAAAGCAATTACGATGCCATATTTTTTACTCCATGATTAGCAAGGGTTTTTAATTAATAAATAAGATTTTATTATATTTAACGCACCGTTGCGGCGCATTATTTTAGTGCGAGTGAATAATTAAGGGGATATATTTGGCGGCGAATGCAATGCGTTCGCCACCAGGGAAGGCTATTGCCCGCTGCGGCGAGCGGAAACCGTGGCTAAAGCCGCCCAGTCGAGCTGCTCATCGCCATGAGCCAGCGCATCAAGGTAGTTATCCCGTAGCACGCCAGCAAAGCCCATCGGCACATTTTTACTTTCTGCCGCCTGCTGCGCCAGACGCACGTCTTTCAGCCCAAGTTTCATGGTAAAACCTGCCGGGCTGTAGCGCGACTCGGCAATCATCGCGCCATAGTTTTTATAGGCCGGGGCGGCAAACAATGTGCTGGTCAACATGCCGAGGAAATCCCCCGCCGTAACATCATAAGCCCCGACCAGAGCGGATGATTCTCCCATCGCTTCGATGGCGCTGGCCAGCATAAAGTTAGCCGCCAGCTTCACCGCCGCCGCCTGCTCCGGCCTGTCGCCAAAGCGCCAGGTTTTTTGCCCCAGGACATCAAAGATCGGCTGCACGCTGTCCAGCAGTTCCGCTGGCCCGGCGGTAAGAATGTTGAGGTTACCCGCAGCGGCCACGTCCACGCGCCCCAGTACCGGCGCGGCAATATAGCGATGCCCGGTTGCGCTGGCTTTTTCCGCCATCTCATTGGTAAACGCGACGGAAACCGTGGCCATGTTGATCCAGATTGCGCCCTGCGGCAGCGCGGCAAGCGCCCCCTGCTCGAGCACCACGCGGCGACTGGTGTCGTCGTCGGCCAGCATAGTTATCAGCACTTCGCTGTCGGTAAACTCAGCCGGGGTGGCTACAATTGTCGCCCCTTTCACTTTCAAGGCTTCCGCAGGGGCCTGAGAACGGTTCCACACGGCAACCTGATGCCCGGCCTTCAGCAGATTTTCTGCCATCGGCTGGCCCATGCCGCCCAGCCCGATAAATCCAATACGCATAATAACTCCCGGCTAGATAATGGTGCCGCTGCGGGTCAACTGCTCGCGGCGTTCTTCTGTTTCTTCTCTATGGTGATTGCCTTTGTGGGCAATGGCGATGCGCAGCCGCTGCTGTTGGGCATAGCGGTCTTCCCGCGTCAGCTCTGCGTCGTCGCTAAGTTCAATCAACAGTTCGTTCATGTGGGTGATGACGTCTGCGGCAATCGCCGCGTCTACGCGGCTGATAACGTCTGCAAGATGGGTCATGGTGTGTTCCTTATCATGTTTTTCCCCTCACCCTAACCCTCTCCCCGGAGGGAAGAAGGAATAAAAAGAGAGGGCTTACGCCTTCCCCCCTCTCCCTTCCAGGGAGAGGGCCGGGGTGAGGGTTGGTACTGGTTAATCCAGCTTCGCTTTGGAGAAATCACTCCCGGCGAGGCTAACGGTATAACCGCTCACGTTGCTGCGGGTGGCGTAGAAGGTTTTACCGTTCGCCAGCGCAATCCACGGCGCCTGCTGATAGTAAATTTCCTGCGCCTGGACGTAGAGCTTCGCGCGGGCGGCCGGGGCGCTGGTTAGCTTCGCCTTCTGCACCAGAGCGTCGTAGTTTTTGTCACACCAGCGGGCAACGTTCGACCCGCTGGCGACGCTGCCACAGCCCAGCAGGGTATCAGCGAAGTTGTCCGGATCGCCGTTATCGGACATCCAGCCGAACAGAGCAGACGAATGCTCCCCTTTGCGCATCCCGGCCAGATATTCGCCCCACTCAAAGGTGACGATTTTGGCGTTCACGCCCACTTTCGCCCAGTCACTCTGGATCATCTCCGCTATACGGCGTGAGTTCGGGTTATACGGGCGCTGCACCGGCATGGACCAGAGATCGGTATCAAAGCCCTTCTCCAGCCCGGCCTGCTTCAGCAGCGCTTTAGCTTTTTCCGGATCGTAGCCGTAATCTTTCAGATCCTTGTCGTAGCCCAGCATGGTCGGCGGGATCGGTGATTTTGCCACCGAGCCGGAGCCCATAAAGATGGCGTTAACGATGGCTTTTTTGTCCACCGCGTAGTTCAGTGCCTGACGCACCAGCGCATTATCAAACGGTTTTTTGCTGGTGTTAAACGCCAGGTAACCCACGTTCAGGCCGTCGATGCTGTGCAACGCCAGGTTTTTATCCGCCTTAATGGCGTCAAACTGCACCGGGCTGGGCGCCGGGATAATCTGGCATTCATTCTTCTGCAGCTTCGCCAGCCGGGTTTGCACATTCGGCGTGATAGAGAAGATCAGGTGTTTGGTCGGCACCTCGCCCTTCCAGTAATTTGGGTTGGCGACGTAGCGAATCACGGAGTCAATTTTGTAGTCCTGCAGCGCATAAGGCCCGGTGCCGATCGGGTTGTTGTCCACCCGCTCCGGCGTGCCGGCTTTCAGCATCGCATCCGCATACTCGGCAGACAGAATAGAGGCAAAGTCCATGCCCCAGTCGGCGAGAAACGCCGCATTCGGCTCGCTCAGCGTGAACTGGACGTGATAGTCATCCAGCTTTTTAACGTCCACAATGAGCTTGTCGAGGCCCACGTCGTTGAAGTATTCGTAGTTCGCCTGCGATACCTTGTGGTAAGGGTTGTTGGCGTCTTTCTGGCGCATGACCGAGAACACCACGTCGTCGGCGTTGAAGTCGCGCGTGGGCTTAAAGAACTTGTTGCTGTTGAACTTCACGCCCTGCCGCAGGGTAAAAGTATATGTTTTGCCATCGGGACTGATTTTCCATTCCGTCGCCAGCGACGGCACCGGCGTGTTGTCGGTCAGGTTGAAATCAATCAGGCGGTTATACAGGGTTTGCGAGCTGGCGACAAAGCTTGGGCCGGAGCTGGCAATTTGTGGGTTAAAGGATTCAGGAGAGGCTTCTGAGCAGTAGACCAGCGTGCTGTTTGCCGCCGCCATCGCGCTTCCTGCCGGGAGGAGCGCGCTCAGCAGCAGGCCGAGCAGTGTTTTCCCTTTAGACATAGTGTTTGCCTTTTATTTGCTTGCCAAATGGTTGAGCTACTTATTATTTCTCACGGTAATAACAGCACAGCCCTTAGCGACAAGCAAATGGCAAACGTCTCGTTTTCTATACAATAGTGGCGGTTATGGCGAGGGTTCAGGCCGACGGCAATACAAAACGCTGCAAAATTGCTCTGGCCTCGGGTGTTCCACTGATATCGTTCGGCGATGCCTGTTTATTTTCGTTCCCCAGCGCCGCCTGCTCGCTGCGGCTGGCGAGAATTTTGTTCATCACCGTCGCGGTAAATTCCGGGTGAAACTGCACCGACAGCGCATTGGGCGTGTAGCGGATGATTTGATGAGGATCGTGGGCCGACGACGCCAGACAAACGGCCCTGGGCGGCAGCGTCAGGACGCTCTGCGCATGGCTTAAAAAGACCGGGAACGACTCAGGCAGATGACTGAGCGCCGGATCGTCTCGCCCTGCTTCTGTCAGCGCCACCGGCAGTTGCCCAACTTCACTGCCCTGCGGGTGGTAATCCACTTTCCCGCCGAGCGCGTAAGCCATCAATTGATGCCCGTAGCACACGCCGAACAGTGGCGTACCGGCGGCAACAACGGTTTTAACCCATTCCGCCGTGCGCTCGCTCCACGCTTCATGCTCCGTCACCATCGACCATGAACCCGAAATCACCGCCGCCTGAAAGTTTTCTGGCGCGGGCAAAGGCTCGCCCAGAAACGGCCTGACGATGTTCAGTTCGACATCAGGGTGCTTTAGCGCCTGCTCAAACCAGGCCGGCTGATCCCCTACGGCTTGCTGTATTTCCTCGGGGGGCCGCCCCATTTGCACCAACAAGACCGGCAATCTTTGACTCATATTTCAGACCTCTGCAGCCATATAATGGCTTCAGAATTAGCACAGGCAAGCCGGCTTGTCTCAGATAAAAAAGCGATAACGTAGAAGCTTTAGCCCGCAACCTTCACGCCCTGCCCGGCAAAATCACGCCACAGGCAGGTCAGCACTGCGATAGCCATCAGCGCCAGGGAGACCAGTGAGATAGCGGTAAAACCATGTTCGGTATAAAGCGACCCGTAGCTGCTGCTGCCGGCAAACACCGCCAGGTAAGTGACGGCGCTATTCAATCCCATCAGCGTGCCGCGCTTGGCCGGGTCGATCGCCGTCAGGCGCTGAATCAATAAGTTCACCCCCAGGTGGTTCACGAGGCCAAGCACAAACAGCAGGAAGATAACGCCCACCAGCGCGCTGCCAAACAGCGCCAGCCCCAGGTAAACGCCCGCCGCCACCAGCAGAATTAGCGGCATCAGGCGTTTAGGGCCAAACCGGTCAACCATTCCGCTTAGCAGCGCCGCACAGCCAAACCCTGCCCCATAGGCAATCGCCACGCCGCCATTCGCGGTGACCGGCAGACCGAGATCCTGATGAAGATGGTCGCCCAGATAGGCATACAGGCCGTAAAACGCGGTCATAAATGCGCCGCACACCACCAGCAATGACTTGATCCCCGGCAGGCCCAGCGCAGAAAGCGGTGACGGGGCAATGCCCGCCGCCGGGCGATCCTGCATATTCAGCCTGAACAAAGCGATCAGCGCCAGAGCGGCGAGACAGCTGACCGAAACATACACCGCCCGCCAGCTAATCAATTCGGTAAGGACAACGGAAAACGATACGCCCGCCACCATGCTCAGCGTCCAGCCTGTCAGCACTTTGCCGATGGTCCGGCTTTCACGCCCCGGCTCTGCGATGGCGGCCGCGCTGGCGTAAATCGCGGGCAGCGCGATACCCGAAGCGATCCCGGCAATCAGCTGGGCGGCAATAAACATCGCCACGGAAGGCGAAGCCGCGCAAAGCAGCAGCGCCACGCCCAGCAGCGTCATGGTGAATTTGAGCATCCGGGCAGAGCCGACTAAGTCGATAAGCCTTGCCAAAAACAGCGCACTTGTCGCCGTGCCGAGCCCGAAGGCGGCTGCGGCCATCATCACCGTGGGCACGGACGCACCTATGGATGTCGCCACCGCGGGGGCAATTGGCCCCAGCACCATGGAATTAGCGCCGATAACGCCGACGCAGCCGGTTAACACATATACAGCTTTGGCGGGAGACAGAGACGGCTCTGGATGCAGCTCCAGACACTGGCTATTTTTCATTTCACTTCCTGAATAATGATTAAACTTGACTTACATTCGATAAAAACCAATTTTATCCGAATGAAATTCAGCGTCATTAGTCAGGGGCAATATGAAAAAAGAAACAGACGGTATTAAGCAGAACGGTGCGGCAGAACGAGTTCTCGATGCCGCAGACCGAAGAATATTAGGCGCTCTGGTGGAGGATGCGACCATCAGCTATGCCGAACTCGGCGAAAAGGTCGCGCTTTCCGCCCCGGCAGTACACGAAAGGGTCAAACGTCTTAAGCGTTCTGGGGTGATCCAGCAGACGGCGGCGCTGCTCGACCCGAAGGCTATCAGCAAATCCCTGCTGGCGTTTGTTCATATTGATACCAAAGGCTGGGGGAAAACGCCGGATCTGCTGCGAATTTCCGCCTACCCGGAGGTAGAAGAGATCCATTCCGTGGCCGGAGATACCTCCATGCTGCTCAAGGTGCGCACGGAGGATTCCAGAGCGCTTGAGGCCCTCCTCGCCCATCTGTATGAGATTAACGGCGTGGTGGCGACCAGAACCTACATTGTGCTGTCGACCTACCTTGAGCGCCCTGTCCAGCCGGGCATTACCCGCGACTGGCCGGAGCAGGCCTAACGTCATTTCACGATATAGCGCGTTGAGGCGAAGTTATTCAGCACCTTATGAATGATGAAGGTGACGGCCAGCGTGCCGACGATTGCCACCGATACCGACGAAATACGGTACAGCGCGCTAAAAACGATATCCTGGTTCGGGTGCATGTATTGCCCGAACATCAGCGCCAGGGTCGTCAGGATAGAGAAGCCCACCCCCGGCCCCACTTTCTCGAACACGTGAATTCGCGCGGCCAGCAGCAGGCCGAGGCTAATCAGCGGCATCAGTAGGATCAGGTGGCGGCTAAAATCGTAGATAACCAGCTGCACCAGTATCGCGTAAAGACATCCGGCAATGACCCCGACGATGCGCCACCAGGATGAAAGAATCGCGCCGCGGAAATGCATCGGAAACAGCGCGAAGATGCCTGCCATCAGCGCGGCCAGGGAATCATTCAGCGTATAGACCTGGAAGACGGTAAACAAAATGGTCGCGGTAAGGGAGGCCAGCAGCGTTTCATGCATCACCCTCGGCCCGTCTTTTAGAATCACAGGCGGCGGCTTGCGTGGTTCAACGTCCGGCAGCAGATAGCAGCTGAGCGCCGACAGCCCTACCGCCAGCAGGCTGCCGATGATGTTAGAAAACATCAGGTCGCTCATGTCGGTGGTCGGGTAGCTCAGGAAGTTTGCCATCACGCTTAAGCAGACCACGCCCATTGAGCCAAACAGGAAGAGTGGCCCCCGGCTCATCAGGTAGAAGCGCGTCATGTACATCAGGAAGACAATCAGCGTCATCGGCAGCGGGTAATTCACCAGCACCGCAAACAGCAACGTCATTTCCACGCAGTTAATCAGCGCATTGGCGATCATCTGGCGGGCGATATGCCCATTGAAAACAGGCACCAGGCCGGTAAGCATGATGGGGTAAACCACATAGAACACCCCATACTGCGTATTGACCCAGCTGTAGACAAACATCCCCACGCAGCCCGCCATCACGATGCGCAGCATATGCCGGAAATCATTGCCGCTGAACGGCGTCGGCGCATTACGCTTCAGCGGGCCAAGAATAAATTTAATAAACATAGTGCAGGTAGCTCACCAGCCTGATTTGCATCCCGCCGATAAACGAAGCGAAAGCGGATGGAGAATTGTAGAGCTGCACCGTGGCCCGCGCGCCCGCCGGCAAATCTGGCGTTTTTCCGTCTTCAAGCAGCAAATGAATGCGCATACGCTGCGCGTCTCTCACCCAGCGGTTTGAGGTTTCCGGGGCGGAGAGCTGCCCGTTGATGGCCTGCTGCCCCTGCAGGACGCCCGCGTCCTTACTGGCTACACGCGCTTTAAAAACCTGCCCTGGAAGCCCGTCAAAAACGATGTCTGCCGTGGTGTCTGGCTGGGTTTTGCTCAGGCTTTTCTCCCTGAAGTCGGCCACGATATCAAGACTGTCGTTCACCAGCGCCAGCGCGGGTGCGCCCGCCCCGGCATACCAGCCCTCTTTCAGCTGCAAATTACTGATAATGCCGTCGCTGCTGGCCACCACGCGGGTGTAATCCAGGTTTAGCCGGGCGTCGTTCAGCAGGTTACGGTATTTTTGCAGCGTGACGTTTTGCTCCCCGCGTTCACCCCGCGAAATCACCAGCTGCGCCAGCGCCGCCTGGAGGTTGTTAACGTTTTGCACCGCGCTTTGCCAGCGCGTAAAGGCCGCGTCCAGATCCTGTTTTGAGATCAGATTCCCGCTGCTCAGGCCGTTGTAACGGTGATAGCTGCGCCCGGCATTGTCGGCATCCAACTGGGCGGCTTTGATTTTCGCCCGTGCGGCGTTGATTTGGGCATCGATTTGCTGGTTATCAAGCATCGCCTGTTGGTAAGCGATTTCTGCCCGCTCAAGCTGGTTTTGGTAGGGCTTATTATCGATTTCAAACAGCACATCGCCCTTCTTCACCACGCTGTTGTTGCTGACGTAGATATGCGTTACGTAGCCCGACACGCGGGATGAAACCGGGGTCACCACGCGCATCACGGTGGAGTCTGGGGTTTGCGGCACCCAGATATCGGCGGCCAGGAAATAGCAAAACATTGCGGCAAACAGCGCCAGCGTCACTTTTACCCAGCGGGTAAATCGTTGTTCAGGGGTCATAACTACTCGCTAAATGAGAAATACGCCTGAATACCAGGCGTAAAAAAACTACCGAATTTTGATCATGTTGGCGGCCAGCAGATTTACCGTCTGGCTGAACTGTTCTAATTGCTGCGCCGGAATGCCCTGCGCGACCTGCGCCTGGCAGCGCTCCACCGTTTCACTTACCGCTTTAATCGCTTTTTGGCCTGCGGGCGTCAGCGAGATAAATTTCACCCGCCTGTCTTTTTCGTCCGGCGTGCGGGTGACATACCCTTCTGTCTCAAGCTGTGCCAGCGTGCGCGTCAGAGGCGGCAGGTCGATGCCCTGCGCCCGGGCCAGATCCGTGACGGTGATTTTCTCTCCCGCCACGCTGAGCTGCATCAGCGTCGTCCAGCTGCTTTGGGTCAGGCCGGTAAAGGCGACGGCATCATCCACGATGCCGCGCCACAGGCGTACCAGCATCGCCAGGCGCATGCCCAGCGGGCGGTCAGGAAAATCGACGCTGTCGTACTTATCGTCATGCATGAGGTACTTCCCAGATAAATAGTCACTCAGATAATTATCATGATAAGTATTTATTTGGCGAATACCACTGACAATAACCAGGGGTAATTATTGAGGAAGAGGCAAAAACAAAAGCGCCCGCAGGCGCTTCAGATTGATGACAAACAGCCGAAAAACGTGGTTTTCGACTGTTTGGGGCAAACCAGAGAACATTATTCATTGTTTTTATTAGACCTTGGTTCGGACTTTTTAGAGCAATGAACTTTGTCAGCAGTCTCAAGCGCCCGCAGGCGCTTTAGCAAAGAGAAGAGACGTTAGCTCAGGCGAGCGGCTACGTCGGCCACGCGTGCGCCATACTTCACGGCGGTGTCCAGGTCGCCCTGGGCAATTTGCTCGGCGCTGGCGTCGGCTGGAGACTGCACCAGCAGGCCTACGGAGCCGCCCAGATTGTTCACATCATCACGGGTCGCCGCCAGGGTGTTAGAAGGCAGCTGGCCCAGACTCACCCAGATGCCGCCGTGCTGGGAGGCCAGGGTTTGCATCCACTGCAGGCTAACCTGCTTGTCACCGTTCAGGCTGGCGCTGTTGGTAAAGCCGCCGAACACTTTGTCCTGCCAGCCGCGGGTAAACCAGACTTTTGAAGACGCATCGGCAAACTTCTTAAACTGCCACGGCACGTTGCCCATGTAGGTCGGTGCCCCAAAGATAATACCTTTGACATCGTTTAGTTTTTGCCAGTCCGCTTCCTGGATATCACCATTGCTGTCAATGGCAATCAGTTCGGCGTTTGCCCCTTTGGCAACGTGCTCTGCCACACGTTTAGTGTGACCGTACCCGGAAAAGTAAATAACAACGATTTTAGCCATAATGTTTCTCGACATGGTTAGAGGGAACGCTCCGGCCTGATGGCCGCAAAACAGGGTTCATCGTGTCTGTCTTTTTCTTTATGGTCAAGAAGTTACCTGCCGGTAAGTGACTTACCCGCAGGTAAGTATAGCCCGCATCTTGCGGCCCTATTTTGTCTAATAGCCAGATAATTTACCCATTTTGCCGTCTCTTCAGCCGTTTGACTTAGGGGCGTTTCGTTAAAATGTAAAGCGTGAAGATGGCTCTCGGGTGAGCCGTTAACAGCAGGATTGATGACGTGGCAAAAACATTATTGCGCAGCGGATGCCTGGATGACTTTCTCGCGCTGGGCGAAAACGGTCAGGCGGTATTTGATTCAGCGTTTCAGATACGCGAAACCTTACGCCTTCGTAAACAGCAGGCGGTCGCCGATGCACTGGCCATTCCCCAGCCTAACGACGAAGGTGACCGGGTAGACTGGTACGCGCCTCAGGAAGGCAGCGTCACCAGCTGGGCCGCTGCCAGCGATGAAGAGCGCCGCACCGCCCTTCGCTATCTGGATAATTGCTTATCTAACGTAGCCTCTCTTAGCGCCCGTTGCCAGCAGGCCGAAAAAACGTCGATACGCCTGTTTGGCGCTTTGCTGGAAAAAGCGCTGCAGTTCCCGGGCAGCCAACACGTTTACCTGGTTAACGGCAAGCCGGTTATCACCTTCTGGGGCTTTGTAAACCTCAACCAGGGCGCCCGGGAAGAGGTGCTGGAATGCCTGCGCATCGTTGAGCCGCGCGAACCGGAAATCGCCTTTATCCCTGAAGAAGTCATGCCGGAGCCTGAGTCGCTGCCGGTTGAGTTAAGCGAGCCGGAAAAGCCGCTGCTTGAATCCCCTGTGGCTATAGAGGCCTCCGAAGACTCACCGGTTTATAGCCTCGCGGCGACCAACGCCAAAACCGCGTCTGCTACGGAAGATAAACCGGCACCGCGTCCCGAACCTGTTGTTGTGCAGACACCGCGCCACCGCTGGCTATTGCCCGTTGCCGCCGTCATTGCCGTGGCCGTGGCGGTTCCTGTCGGCTACTTGTTGTTTACCGGTCACCAGCATGCCCCCGTGGTAACAGCCCAGGCCGAAGTCCAGCCTCAGCCTATTGCGCCTGCGCCAATCCAGGCCGTAGACGTGGCAAAAACGACCCTGCCGCTGACGCCTGCCGAGGTTGTAGCCCCGGCAAAACCTGAGCCCACACCGGTTGCAGCGCCAGAACCAGAGCCGGTCACCGTCGCGGCAGACGTGCCAAAGAATGCGTTAATTTTACCTGCCGAAGCACTAAAAATTGGCTCCACCAAATTCCTTAATGGGACGTGGCGCGCACAGATTAATTTCAGCGACCCGATCACCGGTAAAGCGCCAAGCCTGCGTTACCAGATTGCCAACAATAAAGGCACGGTGCGCCTGGTGCACGGCGACAACATTGTTTGTAAAGCCGAGGTGTTCTCCGGCCTGCATCAGTCTGGCGCGTTGATGATTAAATCGCGCGGCAGCGCACGCTGCAGCGACGGCACCCGCTACCCGATGCCGGAAGTGACCTGTAAAACCGGCAGCAACGGCGCAGCCGAGTGTACCGGCCGCTACGACGGCGACAAAGTCATACCGATGACCTTCCGTAAAGTGAGTAACTGATCATGCTGGCGACTCTTTTTCACTACAAGCCGAGCGTAACGCTCATCAAAGACAGCGGCATTCAGTTCCTGGATTTCGGCCTTGCGCCGCAGACTAACGCCGCCCATGCCGGGCGCTTTGTGCGCCAGACGGCCAACGGTCCGCTTTTACGCCTGGACTACGATGTGGTCCCGGGTAAATTTACACTGCCGGGAGAAAACGGCACCGCGCCAGAAGTGGTGAAACCCGAAAGCACCATTACGCTTGGCCACTCCCTGCGGGTGATGGATAAAACCTGGCTGCCGTTGCCATTTCTGCGCTTTAACCCGCCTCGTACCTTTGTTGGCGGCCCGGATAACTGGGCGCGCGTACAGGTTCGTGTGCTGGACACGCCGGACTCTGCGGGCAACACGGTGCGGATCAGCATCGCGCTGGACAGCAAGATTTACGCTGATGACCACCCTGCTGCACACCTTGCGCCAACGGAAAGCGACGTGCGTAACGGTGCCCGTTTCGCGCTGGCCTGGCATAACCACGAGATCAAAGAGTTCCTCGACCAGACCTGGGTGGACGGCTGGCTGCGTGAAGCCTTTAGTCAGTTCGCCACCCGCGTTGAAGAGCGCACCGAGCGCGACCTCGCGGCGGCGATGAAAGCGTTTGAATACCAGGCGCATTACCTGAATATTCTTGAGCTTATCGGCAACCAGTTGGCGGTGCCGGAAGTTAAAATCGTCACGGCGACCCTGCAATCCCCGCCGATTGACGTTGATTTGGTGCTCGACGTGGGTAATACCCACACTTGCGGCGTCCTGATTGAAGATCACGGTGAAGAGAACGACGGCCTGCGCCAGACCGCAGAGCTGCAAATCCGTTCCCTGAGCGAACCACAGCTGATCAACGACGCAATGTTTACCAGCCGCCTGGAATTCAGCGAGGCAAAGTTCGGCAAGCAGCACTTCTCCGTCGAAAGCGGGCGTGACGACGCCTTCGTCTGGCCATCTATTGCCCGCGTGGGCGATGAGGCCCGTCGTATGGCTTGCGCTCGCCTGGGTACCGAAGGTGCAAGCGGGATCTCCAGCCCGCGTCGCTACCTGTGGGACGTGACGCCAGCCAGCCAGGACTGGCGCTTCAGCCAGATGGGCGTAAAAACCCAGCGTGAGCCGCTAGCCACCGCCTTCCCTTTGATGAACCTGATGAACGACGATGGACAGCCGCTGTACGCCCTGCCAATGGATGAGCGTCTGCCGGTATTTTCCCCGCAGTACAGCCGCAGCTCGCTGATGACCCTGATGCTGTGTGAGCTTCTGTCCCAGGCGCTGATGCAAATCAACAGCATCGGTTCCCGCCAGAGCATGGGGCACCCGACCTCACCTCGCCAGCTGCGTAACCTGATCCTGACGCTGCCTTCCGCCATGCCAAAGCCCGAACGCGAGCTATTCCGCCAGCGTATGCAGGAGGCCGTCGGCCTGGTGTGGAAGGCGATGGACTGGCACCCGACCGACGACGGATTCACCCTCGAACGCGATAAAAAGAAAAGTATCGTGCCGGTGCCAGACGTACAGATGGAGTGGGACGAAGCGACCTGTGGCCAACTGGTCTGGCTGTATAACGAAGCGCTGGTTAACTATGCCGGGCAAACCGGACGCTTCTTTGAAAGCCTTGCCCGCCCCGACCGATCCCTGACGCCGGGCGAACCCGCAGGCAAAACGCTGCGCGTCGCGTCAATTGATATCGGCGGCGGCACCACCGATATGGCCATCACCCAGTACCAGCTGGACGACGGCGTCGGCAGCAATGTGAAAATCGCTCCGCGCCTGCTATTCCGCGAAGGCTTTAAGGTCGCCGGGGATGATATTTTGCTGGATGTGATCCAGCGCTGCGTGCTGCCGGCTTTGCAGGCCCATATCCACAAAGCGGGCGTGGCCGACGCGCCAGGGTTGATGACTACGCTGTTTGGGGAATCCGGCCGCATGGACACGCGCGCCACGCTGCGCCAGCAAACCGCGTTACAGCTGTTTATTCCACTCGGTCATGCGGTACTTTCATTCTGGGAAGAGAGCGATCCGGAAGAACCGGATGCGGTGCTGGAAGCCACCTTTGGCGAACTGCTGACCCAGATGCCAACCCGCAACGTGATTAATTATGTACAGCAAGCCGTGCAGCATGAGCTGCCAGCCGACGCGCCGCAGTTCGACATCATGAGCGTACCGCTACAGGCAGAAATTGCTTCACTGCAGGATGCGCTGCTGGCGGGCCAGTTTACCCTCACCGCGCCGCTACAGGCGCTGTGCGAGGTTATCAACCATTACTGCTGCGACGTGCTGTTAGTGACTGGCCGCCCGGGCTGCTTGCCTGGCGTGCAGGCGCTGCTGCGCCACCTGCAGCCGGTGCCGGTCAACCGCATCGTCTGGCTTGATAACTACCAGACCCACGAATGGTACCCGTTCAGCCAGCAGGGGCGCATCGGCAACCCGAAATCCACCGCCGCGGTGGGCGCAATGCTGTGCAGTCTGGCAATGGATCTTCGTCTGCCAAGCTTTAACTTTAAAGCAGCCGATATTCAGGCCTATTCCACCGTGCGCTACCTGGGGATGCTGGACGGTAATGACCGCCTGCTGGAGGATAACGTCTGGTATCGGGACATCGATCTCGACAGCCCGCAGGCAAGCCTGGACACCCGAGTCCACTTCCCACTGCGCGGCAACGCCTGCCTGGGCTTCCGCCAGCTTGATAACGCCCGCTGGCCAGCCACACCGCTCTATACCCTGGCGATCAATTCACCGCAGTTGGCGAAATCTATCGCCGGGGACGGGGTGCTGAACGTACGCCTGAAGCAAACTCGCGAGGCGGAGTCATTCCAGCTGGCCGAAGCCTGGCTGTCGGACGGCAGTAAAGTCCCTCTCGATCAGCTGAGTTTTAAACTGAATACCCTCGCAGGAAGCTACAGCGGGGCGACGCATTACTGGATAGATAGCGGGAGCGTATACCAAAAATGAAGCAGTTAACTACCACGCTAACCCCTCTGGTGACCTGGGTTCAGATGACCCGCACTTATGCCCCGCTGCTGGATAACGAAGCGGACAGCCTGCTTGCCCGCCTGCTGCAGTTAAGCGAACGCCAGCGCCGCATCAGCGCATTGGAAGATGCCCCGCTGACGCTGGGGATTTATGGTCACGCACTGGACGGCAAAAATCACCTGTTGAATACCCTGCAGGGCAGCCCGAACGGGCGCATTGATATTCAGCTTGGCGACAAACGTCTGGATTATCTGACGCACATTAACCCCGGCCATACGCCGGTGACAATGGCCGTGCGCTTCAGCTCACAGTTGCCTCCGGAAGTGGATAATTATCCACTGCTGTTAACGCTATTTAGCGAAGCCGAACTGGCACAGCAGTTTATTAATCAGTACCACGCAACCGCAACCCCTCGTCTGGCAACATCAAGCGCCGTCACCCTGCGCCTGGCCGAACTGGAGTCCCGTCGCCAAACTGTGCCGACGCCGGGGTTAACCAGCGAACAAATCGCCGACTTGCTTAACGGTTACCACCGCCTGCAGCGTCGCCAGAATCACCTCGACGAGCGAGTATGCTACCAAATGGCCCAGCTCGCCCCCTCTCTTTCGATAGAAGACAGGGCTGTACTGTTCGCATTGTTGTGGGGTGAAGATAGCGCGCTGACGGAAACCTGGAAGCGGCTCGCGCTGGCGTTGCAGCATCTTGGCAACGTTGAACGGGTGCTGGCCCCTGCAAGCCTGGTCGTTGACAATTTCCTGCTTCCCGCAGAAGGTTTTCTAATTCCAGCTGCCCCGGAAGAAGCCCCGGAGCAGGCCGATGTAATGGTGTGCCCGCTGTCCGATAATCTTCCAGGCTCACACTTAAGCCTGCCGCAACAAGACCTGGCGCAACTGTGTGCTGAAGTCATATTCACCCTCAGTCAGCCTTCCGCGCTGCCGAATGTGGATTTACTGGATATCCCTTCTCAGCGGCTGGCCTGGTATACAACGCGCCTGCAGCCGGACACATTACTTGTTTGCAACGCCGTCAATGAACGCAGTCAAGTACAGCCTACCGGGAAAGCACTGGCATGGTGGGTGGACAGTACGCAAAGTCCCGGGCACAGCTCGCTACCCGGGCTGGTTTGGGCTATCACGCCGTTCGACGCCCGCTTTACCCTTGGTGCCAGCCTTGATGACGGCGTACAGCGACTGGTCGGCTACCCGGGGAAACGCTGGGGAACGTTACAGGCGCTCGACAGCAGAAATATGCACCGCCTGCTGGAATGGTTGACGGATGCGCTAAATTCCACACGCCGTGAGCAACGCATTACTGCCCTACGAAACGATCTGGATGCACAGACCGTTGCGCTGTTTCAGCGCTTTAGTGACGCACACCAAATCCCCCCCCAACAGGCCCGCCAGCAGGCCGAAGATCTTGTACGCGCCCTGCAGGCCAGAGCGACCCAGCACGGTAATCTACTGGCAAGCCTTGTGCCATCGCGCGATGCGTTGCAGCAGCGCTGGCTACAGCATCAACAGCAGCATCAACCCAAACCGGAGGGCTTTGCGCTGGAGATAGACCTGTTTGCCGACGGCACCGAGCATGAAGCCTCGCAGAGCGAGGGCATTAGCTATGCCCGTGCCGTGCATCAGCTTTGGGTTAACCACCTGCGCCTGCTGGGGCATCGCCGCGAGGCCGCGCACCAGTTTGGCCTTGACAGCGTGCAGCTTCAGGCTTTGTGCGATGTGCTGATCGTCGCCAGCTATCGGCTGGATGTGCCGCTGATGCTGGAGCGCAGTATGCAAAACGGTGATTCAGGGCTTGAACTGGATATCTCCCGCGCCAGCACGGTGCTGGGTGATTTCATTGCCTGGCTGGGCTACGCCAGCGTGCCCGTTTCTGGCCGCCCGGCAAGCCGCGTGAACAAGGGCCTGGCGGTGTTTGCCCCTCCCGCACAGGCGGATATCAGCCGCCGACTGACGCAGCTCGGCGAGCAACCCACACGCGGCAACGCCAGCTATGTTTATGACTGGCTGGTCGCGCTGTATACCCGAGCCACGGAAAATATCGGTTACCAGAACCCGCTGGATATTAACGAGAAGCAGCGGCAAACGCTGTTGAAGCTGCTGGGGTAAATTGGGGAACATTATCGCTGAGTAGATCGGCACGATGCTCTATGAAGAAATGATGAAGGTTCCGTTCACTTCCAGCCCTGTTTTATATGCAGTCACCGAACCGGTGAACGTCTCGGGAGAATCATCGTCATTCCCCCGAGCCCCCGGACTCCCGGCCAAATAAATCGACCGCTGAAGCGGCAGACCTCCGTTTTATCTCCCAGTCCTGGGTCGGCTGAGATGCGTTCCCGACGCTCTCAGCCTCCGGCCGTTCCCGACGTCCGGACCCTGGCCAGTCGGAGAGAAAACGGAGGCGATTTAAGCCGGAACCG